>JANNEE010000433.1:0-4128 GCA_031388325.1 Deinococcales bacterium | reverse complement strand
AAAAGCGCTTTTTTCAGCAATTTTTAAGGCAAAACGCCAATTGCCCACCACTAGCGAATTCGGGCTGGTACTCGAGCCGATGATTAAAAAAGGTTTTTGACTGCGTGAAAACTCGAGCCGAGTTTCAGCCCCATCTGGGCGTAAACGAAAAGCTGTGGTTAGGGTTGTGCCAACAAGTTTTTGTGATTCGAGCCACACTGGATAACCCAAGATACTGATTACGCCCACACCCGTCTCGAGCAGTAATTTTTGCGGCTCGAGACGGGTTTGGGTGATGGTACTTCTAGGGGTGTCTGTATCTACGCCTTGCACAATAATCTTTTGTCCTACTATTTCGCGTTGAGCCAAGACCAAACTCGAGAATAAGATGATTGTGCCAAGAAACCTCATTTTTGATCCTCGTGTAAATGCTCAAAGTATTCTTGATTGGGAGGTGTTTCTTCCGAGATTTCTTGGTTTATATTTGAAACAGGGGCTTGGATTTGTTGAAGACTGAGGGTGCGAAGGTCTGCCTTACTTAGGTTGGAGAAAGCCAGCAATTTAATGTTTGACCAATCATTATGATCATCCAAGTTGTTTTTGATGGTATCGCCACCTTGGTTTACAGGTTGCGGATTTAAGTTAAGACTGAGGCTTGTTTGTGCCACACCATTATCGTTCCAGTCTACAAAAGCAGCCCCTCGCCCCATGCCAGCATTCTCGTTTAAGGTATTTTCGTCTAAAACAGTTGAACTTCCGTTTGAAAAATCTATCGCACAAGTAGCACTTCGGGCGTTACTGACCAGACTACTTTCAGGGTATTTACTTGAATCGAAATTGTAAAAATACCGGTCTGCCACCCCCGCACCAGTGCTTGGTCCAATGCAGTCTAGTTGGTACATATAGTTCATGATACTGATGTAATTGGGTTTGAAATTCTTATTTTCGTCACCACCGTGGCGCAGCCCCAAATTATGTCCAAATTCGTGCATCATTGTGCTTGCCATAATGTTATTTAACTGATTAATTTTGGTTTCAGAGCTGGTGTTTAAGCCCCAACCACCAAAAGTGACCAAGCTATCATTTCCAAGGATTTCGGCTAAACCGCTCGAGCCTGCCGTACCATCAGTATTTTGTGAGCTGCCCAGCACCATATAATAAAAGACTTGATTGCGGGCTGAATTAAAATGCTGGGCTTTTAGGGCTTGGACACTGGCAAAACCCGCTCTAGGGGCTAAAGTAACACTCTGACTAAATGGCAACAACCGACTTGTATTGCCTAAGTTATAATTGGCAGGGTCAAAATTAGGGCTAAACGCATCACCGACATCGATGTGTAAGACAATGCTTTTAGCTGCAAAAGCCGCCACAAATTTATCAAGGGCTACTCTTTGCGGATTTAATTTGGCTTCATTGGAAACCATGTTGTCTATTTCAAGAAAAATATCGCGTTGACCAACCCGTGCGCCCATTGCATATAAATCTAAGCCACCTAAAGTGCTACCCGGTACTTCTGCGCTGTCTGGAATACCATCATTGTCGGCAACTCCAGGTGGGTCAACCACAGGTGTTGGACATGCCACCAGACCAACAATCAGCAGGGTTGCTAACGCACTTGCATTCCAGCGCCAACTTTTTGTTTTCATAGGTACTAGACTAGCACCAAAACGATTTTTGTGATGATAAACCGACTTATTCTATTTGCCAGACACTAAAAACCCGAGACTCGAGGACGGCTCTGGGAAAAGCAAAAAAGACCAAATAGCACTAATCCCCAGCCTAGCCAATCGGGAATCACACCTGTAAAATGCCAATACCAATTGGCAATTCGAGCAATTTCTAAGCCAAAGCCAAGCAAGAATACACCTGTGACGAGGCAAACCCAAGCCAGCCATTTCATAGGCTCTTGATCATCTCGGCAATTTGTGTCTCGAGTTTTTGCTGTTCGCCGACAATTGCTTTATCGCGGGATTCTAAGCTCTGCATCGAGTCCTCGAGCCGCTCGAGTTGTTGCACCAAACGGGTGCGTAATTTGGCATCTTGTGGACTGGTTAGGGGTTCAAGGTTCTTGCGGGTGTCTTCCATGCGGCTGCGGACTTGGCTGCGCTCGCTTTCGTTTTTACTGATTTCATTGGCTAAGTCAACGGTTTTGGCTTGGTGTAACAAAATGGCTTGAAGCGATTTTAAGGTGCTGGCGTTTAACAAGCGCTGTTCTAAGTAGCCACTCAGCATGGCGCTGTTTGTGCCGCGAATATCTTGGTAGCGGGTGGCGAGGCGCTGCTCGAGGACGGTAAAGACGGTGCGTTTTTGGGCGGTGGCACTAAATTTGTAACGGGCAAATTCGAGGGTTTCCTCGAGTGGTTTTTGTTCTAAACTAGAATTGTACCAACGCGGATGTTCTAGCGTGATAATCGTGTCGATGGACAATTGACTGCTGGCTTCATAGGTTGTTTCACAATATTCAAGCCCTTCTAGGTACATGCCGCCGTCATGAAAATAAATTCGGGTCGTGGTTTCGCGGTTTGCGCTGCTGGTCTGCATGGTAATGCCCAGTTCCATAGCAAATGCCAGAATCACGTCGCTGTTGCTAGGGCTAAATGGCACAACCGCTTCGCCGGCATAATCGGCATTGTCTAAAATCGTACAAGGTCCTCGCTCGAGCGTCAGGGATTGGTTTTTGAAGCGCAGACTGGCGACTGGGTTTGCACCTGTCTTTTGCGGGTTGTACAACAGTTCACGGCTGCCCCTGACCTTAAAGCCAAGAATCGAAACCATACCGCTTTCGCCGCGCTTCACCGATACAGGCGTGGCGATGTTATAGGCAAACAATGCACCTTTGGCTTCGCCTGTGGCTTGGGCGGGGGCGCTACCCGCGTACCCCTCCTCGAGTTTTTTGGCACTCATTTTTCGCATTCGAGGGGCAGCCGCAGCGCTCATCGCCATTGCTGGGGCTGGTGCAGCGCGTTCGTACTCCATGTCCATCATCGCCTCAAATTCTATTGGTGCAGTAACGGTGCGGTTCTCATCACGCACCAAAGGGCGTTCTGGTGTATTGGGTGTGTGCAATTCATACCGAAAACTGACGGGCATTCCAGCCGTTAAAGTCAGGGTTACATTCTCCAAGTCTTCTTCGAGGGTGTTATCAAATAAACCCCAACCTTGGACAAAAATATCGCGGGCTTCAGGGTCGTTTTCAACAGCCCGAGCCAGTAATCGGTACGAAACTCGCCACGCAGGGGCAGGGGCAATATAAGAAATTTCGACTTCACTGGATTTAGAAAGCGTCACTCGAGCAAAAGCGCGTTCAGTATCTTTGCGCTGTGCCAGCAGTGCAAATTCAAGGTCGGCTTGGGCGCGACCATCGAGCAATGCCACTTTACTGATGTGGGCAAGCGGAATCAGTTCAATCCCACCTTCGCTCGAGATTGCCAGCAATGCCCGTTCCAGATGCTTTTCTGCTTCGACTTCCAAACCAATAATTTCGCCTGTAATACTGCGTTCACCAATAAAAACCATGACTCGAGAACCCGCAAAGGCTTGCAGCAAACCAGAAATTGGCGGGTCAAACTGCAATGGCTGACGCTGCGCTGCTTGGTTGCGGTCTGGTGGGGTTTCAAATGCCACACCAAGCACTTGTGCGCCCTCATCAAGGGTTAAAACAGCTAGGCTTTTTAAGGCATCATCCATTGCCCGACGTGGAAACTCGAGGGCAAAACTGCTTTCGGCTTGACCTGTTCGTTCAAAAAAACCAAGTCCATGCTTATAAAGGGTTACTCGACGAATGGGTAAGGTCATGCTTTAAGTATAGGGCATGTTTTTGTTTTACGCGCCAAGTGCCTCAATTATTTGGGGGTAACTCAAGGTTTTGGTAAAAATACGAGGTTTAGAGCATTTGGCAAAACTCAAGGCAAGCGCTACAATGCACCCATGACTGCACCAGCAAAAATGCAAACTCTAAACACAGGAATTGACCCACAATTCTTAATTGATACTACTGGTAAACCAACCGCAGTCATGCTCTCCATCGAAACATGGGAGCGAATCGCGCCAATGCTGCAAACAAACCTTGCACTCGAGACACAAACCGTTCTAAAGCACATTCCAATGGTAGATGAACCTGTACCTAGTCGAGTCAGCAAAAGATTCAAA
>JANNEE010000411.1:0-6914 GCA_031388325.1 Deinococcales bacterium | reverse complement strand
CAAGTTTATTTGACTTTAAGACAAGTTTCCATGACAAAAATAACCCTTGAGCCAAAACTTTCTGGCTTGAGGGGTTGTAGATATAAGGTGTACTTGTCACTTTAAATGAGAATTGCCATTTTTTGGCGTGAGTATAAAATGAAATGCCATTAAGTTAAATGTGCAAAACTCTTGTTAAATGGCTTTAGTTAAGTTTTTTGGCAGAATAGTATGTTTCCAAATTGTTCTTGCAAACTGTGTCTATCAAGCATAGATTGAGCCAGTAATCGTTCATATCACGACATCTTTTTTCATTTGCTCGAGAAGCCATACCGAATTTATTACCGTGCCAAGGAAAATCATGTTGAAACAGCCAGTGTTGAAGATACAAGACGCGGTTATCAAATGGATTGGTTGCGATAATTGCCCGAGTGCTTAGCCCACTGGCTCGAGTCAGGGGCGCAAAGCTCGAGTTTAAGAGCTATAAACCAGTTCGATAAGGTAGCAATTCAAACTGCATCTCTCGAGCCACAGGAACAAAATGCCGACGATCCAAAGTAGCAATTTTAGAACAACCTAACGATTTGGCTAAAACCACAATTGAAGCATCCACAAAACCCAAATCCAAATCAGCGTAACGGGTCTCAAGTTGCTGAATGCTTGTGTATAAATCCGAAGAAATTTGAATTGTCTCGTAAACCCCACTGACCAAATCCTCGAGAAAAGCCATTCGTGCCACACGCCCTAAGCGCTTACCCAAAAGGTAATCCACTTCGGGAATAATCGAAGCGGGCAAAATCAGGGTTTGGGTATTTTCAAACAATAAAACCACTTCTTGATTCCAAGTATCTGCACGGTCATAAAAAGCATATACAGCACTTGTGTCTGTAACAATCATTCGCCAAAACCTTGAAGCAATTCATCTGCTTTTTCCGAGGTATCTGAATAACCACTCGAAAAAGCCCCTGCGAATTTAGATTTAACTTTTTGCTGTCCCAAAGGTTCAAGAATCGTCACCAAGGCTCGGTGGGTTGTTATTAAGTCTGGCGACTCGAGCAACGTGACTTGACCACTTGCGGAAATAGAAGCATTGATGGTCTTGTGCATGAGCGCAGTATAGCGCAAAACTCGAGAAGCGTTTTTAGCAACCTTTGACCAGATTTAGCTTTATGCTCGAGTTGGCTGTTAGCTCGAGCAGGGGCGGGAAGCCGAGAAAATCGCTTACTGCTTCACAAAGGCATTTCACCATGTTATGCTCCTTGCGTAGCTTCTCTTGCGTTAATGGTTTGACCCACAGGTCGGAAATATCCTAACGGAGAACCCGCACCTTCTTCGACCAAGGTGCGGGTAATTTGCCTCCGTTAAAGGAGGTGATAGATTTGCCTCACAAAAAGCGTAGCAGAAAACGGCAAAAACCGCAAGGTTCAGCCAAGCGTCAAAGAAAAGCCCGTAAAACGGTCACTCGAGACGTAGCATTCTGGGCAGCGATTGTGACCTTGCTAAGCGCAATCATTGCGTTTTTCATGAGCGTCCTCAAGTAACCTAAAACCCAAGAGAAACTACACCCTGTCAGAAATGGCGGGGTTTTTGCTTTCATGGCTCAAAACGGTACTTCTCGAAGTGGCTGTTGGCTCGAGAAGGGGTGGGAAGGCTCGAGCGCAAAGAATTTACGATTTACTCTGCGTGTTTACTATCCACTGCGGCTTATCTCCACGAACAGCACTTGCCCTGTCGGGTCAACGGTAACTTCTCCGATTACTCCAATTGCCTCTGCCAACCTTTGCATATCGCTCACCGTGCGGTATTGAAGCCACCAATCCATGTAACACTCCATGTAGCCAACATCTTGGATGTCATCGGCAAAGTTAGCAATCAGTAGCGACCCGCCCGGCTTAACCAGCGCAAACAGTGACCGCGCTACCCGTTTAGCCAAACGTTGGTCAAAGTAATCAAACAGTCCAGCCGAGTAAACAAAGTCGAAACTGCCAAGGGTAGGGGCGTGCCGACCAATAGAAATGACCGAATCGCACAGGGTTGTGACACCCAGTTGACCAAAATTCTTGTTTACCACAGCGAGGCTACGTTGATCTTGATCTAAGGCAACAAAGCGTGCAAATGAACCACCCGCCTCCACTAACCCTTCAAGTTCGCGCAAGTGTCCGGATGCAACAGAAAATACTTCGGACTCTCGAGGTAACGCCGCCAAACGATTTGCCAGAACTCGTCGTCGGCTGCGAACGGCAGCAGGGGCGGGATTGGCAGCAACGAACCGAAAGATGGCTTGACCGAGATTGGTTGTTGGTTCGTCGGTGTGCTGTCGGTAGATCAGGTCAATCAATTCAGCATCGCCTGGATAGCCCCGAGGTTTGGTAAACGAGTGACGAGTGAAGGGGTCTTGATGAACCAAGAACCTAATTGGGTGGGAACGGGCGTGTTCTATGTACTCTTTCCACTCGCCCAGAGTCACCGAGCGGCGAAAGTCACGCAACCCAAGACTCAGGTCAACCATTGCCCCATCAATGTCGCCGTCATGGAAACGAACGGCAAGAGCGTTCAAATTAGGCGACATCGCTGCACCTATACTTAATAGCATGACAAAAAATACGCTTCAAAATCATCCCCTTTTTTGAACTCATAAAATCAACTCCTTTCTCGAGTCAACATAGTTTTTCAAATGACCCGCTTCAATTCGGTGTATAAGGTCGTCTGGCGTGGTTTTCTTGGTGCTGAGGTAATGCGTTTTCAAGAGAATTTTCTCGAGTTCCAATTGAATCGCTAAACTTGGGTCGTTGCTCGAGAAGTACAAAAAAATAATTTGTGCGGTCGCCATGCCAATAAAAACGGGTAAGAAATTTTTATCCTGTGCAAAAATCTTGATGCTCGAGTGAAATTTCTGGAGTAAACATTGGGCTTGAAGACTTTTTTCTTTACCAAATTGCTGTTCTAAAAATTCAAAAATTCGGTCTGGTTGTAATAGGTAATAGCGCCCAAGATGACTGGCGAGTGCTTCGGTTGGTCCTTCAAAAATTCGCATCACTCGGGCATCACGCAGCATTCTCGAGATTAAGTTATTTTCGGTGTAACCTCGAGCGCCAAGCATTTGCAAGCACTGGTCTAATGAAGTCCAAAGTATTTCTGGGACAACAATTTTTGCAGCTAGGGAAGTGAATTCGTTGACGGTTTCTTCACTGTCAAGCATTGGAGCAATGGCATTTAGAAATTGGTTAATTTGCTCTGATTTCTCGAGAATTTCCGAGAGTATACTCGTGCTGTACGAATTATTGATCAGTAAGCCCGTCGAGACTTTCCGATTCTTGGCGTAACCAATCGCAACCGCTAAGGCAGTACGAATCATCCCAAGACAACAACCAGCTATTGAAATTCGGGTGAAGCGAAAAGAATTTTGAATAATCTCCGCGCCTTTACCAACACCGCCCAGCAGGTTTTCTTTGCAGATATGAACATCTTGAAAATGAACACTGTTTTGAATCACGCCACGCATTCCAAGGGTCATGCTCTCGAGTCCCTGCACAATGCCTTTGGTGTTTGAATCTAAGCACACGGCAATAAAACCTTGGTCATGCTTTGCCAGTGTGACCAGAACACCAGACCAAGCCCCAATCCAAGATTTTGTGCCGTTCAGAACGAATTGGTTTTCTCGAGAAACTAAACTGCTTTCGATGCGCCTAGGGTCAGAACCTGCGTTTGGTTCGGTCACAGCAATAGCAGCTAATCTACGTCCGCTAATTGCTTCGGGCAGAAGCGTGTTTCTAATAGTTTCTGAACTGTACTGCCGCAAAGGTTTAAGTGATAAGAAATTATGCACCGATAACAGTGTAGCCACCGACATATCCACCGAAGCCACAGTTTCCATCAGTTGAATAGCTTGGGATGGTTTAAGGGCTAAACCACCATGTTCTTTTGCGCCCTCGAGACCAAAAAAGCCTTTGCGCCCAAGCTCGAGAAACAAATACGGTGGGAGGGTACGGCGCTCGTCAGACTGCATAAAATCTATGTGTTCTGAGCAGAATTCTCGAAACCAAGTTTTAAGATTTTCAACGTTATTTTCCATGTTAGAATCCCAAAGTTTTAATGCGCCAAGATAAGCGTGGTTTTGAGTTTTTCCTGAATTTGCCTGCACAAACTTTCAATCAAAGCTGCTGGACTCAAGCTCAAGTACCGACCTTCATGTCCACGACATCTTGACAATTCAAATCACAAAATGGTACTTCTCGAGCAATTCGGCATAACGGTCTTGTTCCATTGAAATCACCTAGGGTTTGACGAGAATTCTTAAGTCTTACCGAATAGTATTACATCGTGCAGAACAAAGTTTTTTAGAAAATGCTTAGTATCTCTTGAAACTTTTGTTGCCAACCACAGGCAATACACCTATAATCCTTTTATGAACACCTCCCTCGAGTTACCCAAAGAACTTGAAAATGCACTGATAAACATTGCGACTCGAGAAAACCGTACTGTCAACGAACTGGTTCAAGATGCTTTACAAAATTTTACCCAAGAACACGACAAACCAATTCCAAGTTGGGTAGGCATTGCCGAAGGCGACCCTGACTTATCACAACGTGTCAATGAACTTTTGTTCCAAGATGGTTTAAGACCGTGAACCCAAAAAATGCAATTCTGGCAGATACAAGTGCTTTGCTGGCATTACTTAATAAAAAAGATGTGTACCACGAAGCGGTCAAGCCATTTGCTACCGCTAATTTGTTGGTTTCCAGCACAGTGCTTTGCGAATTTGATTACATGGTAACCAAATACCTTGGTGAACCAGCAACACTGACTTTTTTACAGGGGCAAGCCCGTGGTGAATGGCAATTACTTGGCTTTGATGCCACTGACCTCGAGAATACCAATTTGTTGCGTTTGCGCTACTCAGATGTTCCGCTTGGCTTTGTTGACAGCAGCTTACTTGTTTTAGCTGAGCGTTACGTAATTCCTCGAGTTTTAACACTGGATAAGCGACACTTTTGGACGGTGCGTTTACAAAGTTTTGGGCATTTTGAACTGTTGCCTTGAAATTTCCAGCCATAAGCCTTTATTGAAATTTGACATTGTTCTCGAGTTAGCGCTGGCATTGGCTCGAGCAGGGGCGGGAAGGCTCGAGGATAGTGTTAATGGGTTGGTTGGGGAATAGTGATACCCTACGCGCTACACACCGTCTTCACAGTCGAGAGGTTTGCCTCGAGCGAGCAGTTTAACTTGTGCAGAGTCAACACCCCCACTTCGATAAATTGATACTTGAATCAATGGTGTTTCATTTGCAATTATCCTGCGAAGAGACTGTGATAAACCTGCTCTCTGAACCAGTGTTTGAAGCACTTCTCTATTTGATCTACTATTGAAATAAATATCAAATTCATCTTCACAATCTCTAATACCAAAGGTAAAAAAATTTGCTCTGTCTTGTCGAATAATTGCAAAAGCATCGGATAAACGAATTCCTTTGCTATTAAAATGATCATTTATACTTAATCGGGCTTGATAAGTTGCAATTAAACGTCTTGATGGTTGAATTTGCTGTGCATTAACGGCGCTAATAAACACGCAAAATGCTACAAGATATTTCATGGTATTGCGAAAAAATTTCATAATTCACCTCATAATTTAGTAAACACTAAGCAAGATTGATGTACTACAATTAATGCCGACGAGAACCAGTAAGGACTTAAGGCTTATCAAAAAACTTTGAATCCACTTTGATAAGTTCTGAACGCAAATTTTTCATAAATTCAATACCAGGATCATCTTTGATCGTAAAGTATTTAGGGTCACGTTCCTCCCAAAATTTAGAGTTTCTAAATCTACCGTATTCAAAATGACCAATAAGAAATTTAATATTGTGTCTTTTTGAAATCTTTTGAACAAGAAATAGATTGGCTTCTAATTGCGCGGGTGTTAGTGGTGAATCTCTTGAACCAATGTTTTCAATACCAATCGCTTTGCGGTTCAATCCAATAACATGACGTGCCATAATGTTTTCAGGCATAAGCTGAAAGATTTCTCCATCTCGATCTACTAAATAATGGGCAGAAGTATTAACTTTTCCGTATTTAATAATATCGGGGCGACCAGACAAAACTTCATTATTAAAGTGATTCCAAGTACCTAAGAGATTAGTTGATGCTGTCCAGTGAATAACTATCATAATTGGCTTAATTTTTATGCTGGTTGCTTTGGGGTCATAACGTTGGCGAATGTATTCAAGAGTAAGCATTTTTCGTTTTTCTGAAAACGAAATGGATTTCTGGGTCACAGCGAGTTCACTTGATAACCCCATGCTCGAGAACGCAAACCCAACAACAAGTAATTTCCACTTGGTTTGGGGGGAAGAAAATAGCACTATAATTCACCTCGCAATTGCTGTAAATACACATCTCTACTCATATTTTGAGACTTACCGATTAACATAAACTTGTGCAGCACAAAGTTTTTCTTCTACAATTGTTATCATCTCCTTTATCGCTGGGGCTGGCTCGAGGTGATTAAATCCAATAAATTCCATTTCACAGCCGTATCTCGAGTCAAAAAATGGTATTAAGTTGTCTAAGCCAAATCCGCCTAATTTGTGAAATAGTCTCGAGGCGTTGTGTCTTTTGGTTGCGGCGGCTCCTAACCACAATCCAATGCCTTCGTCTGCTATCGCGTGGATCCGACACCATCAATCTCGACCGGCTGTTCGGTAAAATCCGAAATATAAGCAGCGTGGTCGAGCAAGGGGTTTTGTTTTTGGTCAGCTTCAATTTGGGGTAATTCCCCGTGCGGCTACCTTTTGAATCGGCAGCCACTGTGAAAGAAATTCACAGTTGAAGTTGGAGTCCTCTTTAACGGGCGGGATACTAGCACGCCCCTCCGGCTTCTCGCAGCACACGATTTCGAGTAGCGAAGTAACCTGAATTTACGGGCAAATTTAG
>JANNEE010000404.1:0-5639 GCA_031388325.1 Deinococcales bacterium | reverse complement strand
CAAGTTTCGGGCGATCAAGTGTCACCACCACCGCCAAATTGACAATCTCGAGATTTGCAGCTTTTACACGAGCCAAACAATCTTTTAGAATAATGCTCGAGTCCATACCGTGCCATTTTGGGTCGGTGTCTGGGTAGAGCTTGCCAATATCACCCAGCGCTAGGCTCGAGAGCAGCGCATCAGAAACCGCATGAAGCACTGCATCACCATCTGAATGGGCAATTGCGCCATGTGGAGCATCTGGAATCTCGAGACCAGCCAAAACCAATTTGCGCCCTGCCTCGAGCCGATGTGCATCTTCGCCGTAACCAATTCGGTAATTCATAACAAACACCATAAACTTTTCCTCTTTCCCCTTGTCTTCTTTTCCCTCTATTTAATCTCGAGTTCAAAAAACTGTCCTTTGCGCTTATCCACCCCTATGCTAAACTCCCAATTCGGCTTGGTCTTTGGTAGAGGTACAAGCCACCGGCAACACCGCCCGGACAACCCTCAAGACGACGTTCCCCCGAGCAGGCATCTTGAGTTAAAAGCGGAAAATGCACAGCCTAAGACTGTGTACTTTTTTGGAGAATCATCATGTTCAAAACGTACCTTCCGACAAAAACTGACCCGCGTTGGGTTGTCATAGATGCCGAAGGGATGACCTTGGGTCGTCTGGCAACGCAAATTGCCACCCTGATTCGCGGCAAGCACAAGCCGGATTTCACTCCGCATATGGGCAATGGCGATTATGTAATTGTTGTTAATGCTGAAAAAATTGTTTTAACTGGCAATAAAATGAGCGGCAAAATCTACACCCGCTACAGTGGCTTCCCAAGTGGTTTGAAACTCGAGCCAGCCAATATCGCGATTGATAAGCACCCAGAACGGGTAATTGAACACGCGGTTTTTGGGATGTTGCCAAAAGGTCGTTTGGGTCGCACCTTGCACAACCACTTAAAAGTTTATAAGGGCGAAAATCACCCGCACGAAGCCCAACAACCAGTCAAACTCGCATTGCCATATGGCAAAAAAGAGGTGAAATAATGGCAGTCGAGATGTTCTACGGAACAGGTCGCCGCAAGGCAAGTATCGCCCGCGTCTTCTTAAAAGGTGGCGAGGGTCGGATTACCGTCAATGGTAAGGATTTCCAAGAATACTTTCGCGGTATTTTACGCGCCCTCCAAGCCCTTGAGCCACTTCGTGCTACTGGTGCAGTTGGTCGTTTTGATGCTCGTATCACCGTTGAAGGCGGCGGTCCAAGTGGTCAAATAGATGCAATCAAACTTGGACTCGCCCGTGCCTTGGTGCGTTTAGATGGCGACAACCGTGCAAAACTTAAACCAGCCGGTTTACTGACCCGCGATTCCCGCGAAGTCGAAAGCAAAAAAGCAGGTTTGAAAAAAGCCCGTCGCGCCCCACAATTCAGCAAGCGCTAAGAATTCTATACTGGAGAACGAAGGTAGTTGCCTTCGTTCTTTTTATTCGACCGTCCATGGCACACCTCGTGGTGCTTCCATACTCGAGATGATTGGTTGTGGGTCTATCGAACGAATTCGCTGTTTGAGTTTGTCTTTCAAATCAGCAATATCTATGGATTGTGGGAATTCTTTACTTGTTTTTAGGGGTTGCTCAAAATGCAGGACAACACGTATTTTGTTCTTTTGAATCGCATCGAGAGCAAAAATTTGTTCATTACCTAAAGCATTGGCACGCATTGCCAACAAACCCGCAAGACTATCTATAACTTTACCAACCATAATATCAATCAGTTCAGTTAAACTAATTCGAGCCATTGGAAAATTAAAATCTTTAACTTCAATTAGCCATAGCTCAGACTGTTGTGGGTCAAATGCAACAAAATCAATTGCTTTTGTACCTCGTGAACTGGCATCGGTATCTAAAGTGGATTTTCTCTTTTGTATGGGGTCTAAAGGCTTTCCTGTCTTTTTGAAGTGTTTGTCGTAAAAAACTGTCTCATCATATTTTTGCACCTGAAATTGGTCAGGAAAACAAAAAGCTCGTCTCTTTTCGATGTATTCTGACATCTCACACCAACTCAAGATAACGGTCAGATTGCTCGAGACTTGCGTCTAAAGCAGCAATTGGTTCAACTTCGTCCATGCTATCGCCTTGTTGAACACTGACACTTTTCCCTTCAAGTTGTAATGCAAAATAACGGGCTTGGACTTCAGGATGTTGGAGTAACTGAATTTTAATTTCTCGCAGCAAAAATAAACTGTGGGTTGCAATAAAAATCTGAATGCCCATACTTGAGAGAGTTACCAGTGTTTGGGCAAGTTGCACCATCATTTTTGGATTGAGATTAGATTCTGGTTCATCCCAAAAAAGCGTTGAACCTTTTTGGATACTGCCATTCATGATTAAGTACGTCAGCATTGCAATTTTGCGAATACCTTCAGCCACAAGTGGCATCTCGAGGCGTTTTTTATCTTGCTCTAAGTAAAAACGCCCATTTTTGACAATGACTTTACCCTTCATTTGTTTCTCGAGTTCTGCAACAATGGGTTGAATCAGTTCAGCCCGTTCACCTTTTAAGAGCGTGAGTGCCAAAGCATCTGCAAGGTCAAGAAATGTCTTGTCAAATGCCAATTCGCGGTTGCGTAGGGCTGCTGCAAAACCCTCGAAAATAGATACTATTTCTCGAGTTGGAAAAAATATTGGTTTTGGATACTCTGCACTGTCAAAAATACCATGCGTTATAATTTCGTTTTGACTCTTTTTGTTGAAAGAAATATCTAGCTTTGTGGCTTTGGGATATATGCCCATTTTAATATTACAAATTTCAACATCAACTCGATTTGTAACAAGATGACCCAAATTATCCGAACCAAAAACTTCTACTAATTCTTGAGCTAATCTCCTTTTTAGACCAACTAGAAAGGATGCCATATTTTTCTGATCTTTATTCGATGAGTTTAAGAAAACATAACCTAATTTAAGCAATTGACTTTTGCCTGTGCCATTCTCGCCAATAATGATATTCAAACCAGCACTAAACTCGAGGTTGGCTTCTTCAAACACCGTGAAATTCTTAATCTCGAGGCTTTGCAACATACCTTTAGTTTACCCTGCAATCACATATCGCGTATCGCGTGGGCTATCGCCTGTTTTCTCGAGTAAACCCGCTTGGTGCATAGTACGGAGCAAATGACTGGCTTGCGATAAGTTAAGCCCCAGGGCTTGGCGCACATCGCGGTTGGCGACACTGCCAAGGGCTTTAGCAATCTCGAGAACGGTACTGCGTTTCTCAAAGCGACTGGCATCGGCTTTGCGTAGCATCGGTGTAGGCGCAGTCGGCATGACTCGAGGGGTGACTCGCGGCGGGATTCGCGCAAAGTGCTTACCAAGAGCTTGTAGGGCTTCAGAAGACAATTGCCATTGGTCTGTTTCACGCATTAGTAAACCTGCTTCCTCGAGTGGGCGCAGGGTGCGGCTGGTCTGCTCGAATGGGAGTTGTAAAGCGTTACTGAGTTGTTGTTTATCAGCGCTGCCTTCGCGTTTGAGGATGGACAGGACAATCAGAGCATCCAAGCTAAATGTTCCCATTTCTTCTTGTTTACGAGCCACAAACCTTGTGAACGGCTCATCAAAATCTGGGTTGTGAATGCACAATTGCACACTGTCGGGATAAGCCGTGTACTCTGGTGGTTCTTTGCCGTGGCGCAGTAAAAGACGGTACATTCTGTCCACCCCAATTCCAGCCCGTTCAATATAGCCAAGCCGTGCCAAGGCTTCGGCAAGCGTTGGGTTACGGCGTTTAGGTTGATGGCGCAGAATATTCTGGACACTAATCCCACCAGAAAATCCGCCTGGATTAGCAATCTCGAGTTTGTTGGGGTAATGATGCAGCTGCACGGTATCGCGAGAGGTGTAATCACGGTGAACCAAGGCATTGAGAATCGCTTCACGGTAGACGACTTCATCAAAATCCCAGACTTCGATTTGAAAAAGCCCAACGTGCAAGGTTTTGTACTTATTGCGGGCTTGCACCAATTCACGCAAGCGCTCGAGCATGGCGGGAATCGGGCGGTGAATGGTTTCACGGAATTCAAATTCGATATCGCCAGCCCCATGGTGATAATAGTCAAGCTCGGCTTGGGGCAGATAGCGCTTCAAGGCTTTATTTGTGCCGCACAGTAAAATACCAGCTAAATTCGGTTGTTCGCCCTCGAGTAAGCCCAACGCCCGCAACAAATCCATATCAGGCAATTCGGCAATGGCTGCGCCGCGTCGTGACTCGAGAACACCCCGCAACCGATGCACCTCGAGTGGGTCAATATCGGCAAGGCTCGAGGTAGGCGGCACACTGGCACTAAAGTCTGGCAAAGGTGCAGGGTCTAAAGAAAGTGCGGCTAATGGCTCGAGATTTAGACCATTCCAATGCAGCACCTCGCCACTTGGGGTCGCCAGCACGACTGGGCTACGCGGCACAGAAACCACCAGAATCGGTTTGCCCTCGAGGGTGGTATTGGCACAATGCACCGTTAGTTTGCCGCCCGTCAGTTCCCAAAGTGCATGGGTGACTTGAAGCGGATGCAGGTCTTCTGCCCCGGAAATTTTGCCATCGCGCACCCCCACCACCAGTGTGCCACCGCTCGAGTTGGCTAAACCCACCGCATGACGCGCCAAGTCGTTTGGCGTAACTTCAGGCGATAGCAAAACAGAATCCTTAGCGTTACCAACACGCACAAGGCTCGAGAGGTCTGGAGCAGCAGTCGTCATAAAGATAAGACTACCATTTTGAAACAGACGGCTCGAGCGTTATTTGCATAAATTAAAAGTGGCAACCCATTTGGGTTGCCACTTTTTTATTGTGTGTCTTAATCGGCTTTTTTGGTGCGGTAGCTTGTACCAAAGCGCTTAGTGAATTTCTCGACCCGACCTTCGGTGTCTAAAAAGCGTTGTTGACCTGTCCAGTGTGGATGTACGCCACTCCAAACATCCACATGGATTTCTGGTTTGACGCTGTAGGTTTCCATGACCACTTCGCCGTTGTAAATGATTTTACAAGGGACCATCTTTGGGTGTAAATCTTTTTTCATTTCCAGACTCCAATCGCAGTTCAAAACTGCGTTAGCCCCACGATTTCCAACCGTGAGGGAGTTCAAGCACTTCCATTTTGGAATGTACCGCCTCGCATTTCGCTCGAGAAGACGGCTGTTTTAAGCAGCGCGAGGGAGTTTAGCACCTAGGGGCGTGACTTTCAAGGCTTAGAAGTCTTAGACTATACCTATGGGCGTGTTATTCGAGCCAGATGTCAAAGAGGGTGTTGAAGCAGCCCTCGAGATGTGGGGGCGTTTGCGCTCTGAGCGTCCGCAAGATGTGATTCCGACGCTTGAAGTGGCATTGGCAAGGGCAAGACAAACAGGTAATGGATTGTTGATTGGGCGGGTGCTGGTGGCACTTGGGCAGGGTGCGGCGGTTCGGGCAGACGGGGCTAGGGCGCTACTCTATGCCGATGAAGCCATGGAACTGCTCAGTCCACTGTTGCCCAAGGCTGCGGATGTGATGGTCGCAGCCTACCGAATTGTTGGGCGAGTGCAGTACGATTATGGCAATGATGATTTGGCTTTGGAGGTGTTTACCAAGGCTTTGGCGATTTGTGATTCGGTTGCCGAACGGGTGGTACTGCA
>JANNEE010000383.1:0-1693 GCA_031388325.1 Deinococcales bacterium | reverse complement strand
TGGGTGATGGTGGTTTTACCAGCCCCGGATAGACCAGTTAGCCAGATGAGTGTTCCGTTTGACATAAATAACTCCAAAGTGAGTGAGAGAATAAGTTTACTTTACAAATTTTGTCAACTAAAACATCGTAAGAACATCCGCCACCTCGAGAACCCTAGAATCAAAGGCAATCAATCAGAAAACATAGTTCTCGAGATTGCCAGACAAGAAGATAACGGGTAAGCTCCATAAACCAATGTTACGAGCAATACCACCAATTTGAACACAGTTCAAAAAAACTAAGTAGGAAAGCCAAATTACTCTTAATCAATTCTCAGCAGGGCAGACACAGGGGTCTGCCCCTACACATGTTGATACCTCAACTTAAATTTACTTTTTTACTTAAACCACCTTATTTGGATTTAATAAATTCTGCGGGTCAAAAAGGTTTTTAATCTGGCGCATCCAAGCCAGTGCTGCGCCGTGTTCGGCTTGCAAATACTTTTTTTTGCGTAAGCCAATGCCGTGTTCGCCTGTGCAAGTACCACCTAAACTCAGGGCATGTTCGACTAGGCGCTGCGAAAAGATTTCGGCTCGAGGGTCGCCGTGATTGCAGACCAAAAGCGTGTGAAAATTACCATCACCGACATGCCCAAGAATACAACCTGTCAAATTCATTTCGGTTAGTAAATCACTCGAGAACTGCACCAAGGCTGGCATTTTAGAAAGTGGCACGGCGGTATCGGTCGATAAGTATTCTTTGTTCGGGTATGTATTGACCAATGCCCAATACGCCTGATGCCGTGCTTCCCATTGGGCGGTGCGTTCCTCTTGGGTGCGTGCCAAGTCTAGGCTGCTTGCCCCAGCCTCCTGCATCAGGTCAACCGCCAGCGCAGCTTCGGCTTCTAGGGCGGTTTTACTCGAGGAATGAAATTCTAAAAAAAGCGCAGGTTGCTCGAGATAATTCCTAGCCAAGTAGCTGTTTATGGCTTTAATACCCAGTGCATCCACCAGTTCAAGCCGTGCCACAGGTAAACCACTGCCTAAGATGCCATACGCTGCCTCGGCAGCTTGCTCGAGACTAGGGAAAAAAACCCGCAGGGCATGGATAAATTCTGGAATTGGATGAAGTTTTAAGGTCAGGCGGGTAAAAATACCGAGTGTGCCTTCTGAACCAATAAATAAGTCTTTGAGGTCATAACCAGCACTGGTTTTACGCACGCCGCGCCCTAACTCGAGCAGTTCGCCGTTGGCAAGTATGACTTGCATTGCCAGTACATTTTGGTGCATTCCACCATACCGCACCGTGGTTGTGCCAGACGCATTGGTGGCGGTCATCCCGCCAATCGTGGCATCCGCTCCGGGGTCAACGGGGAAAAATAACCCAGTGCCTTTGAGGGCTTCGTTTAGGGCTTTTCGGGTCACGCCGGGTTCGACCACAGCTATAAAATCTTCGGGGCGCACCTCGAGAATTTTATTCATTCTCGAGACATCCAAACTAATTGCATCCCCAACAGGCACAACCTGACCTTCTAAACTTGTGCCAGCCCCAAAGGGAATGACGGCAATTTGATGTTCTCGCGCCCAAGCAAGCGTGGCTTGAATATCTGCCACATTCTCGGCGTAGACCACTGCCAAAGGCGGTCGCTGCACAGGATAACTCTCGTCTTTGCCGTGCGTGGCTAAATCGGCGGGTGCGGTACTGAACCTAGCA
>JANNEE010000382.1:0-1965 GCA_031388325.1 Deinococcales bacterium | reverse complement strand
CCCCATGACTCGAGGGCTTGACATTGGAATAAACCCAACTGGGCGTTCGGCGGCACGTTGGAAATTCGCCAGCGCAAAGTTTTCAAGAGCATCTACTCCATTAGCCGTTAAACGAAGCATCATTTTGGCAGGGTCAATTTTTTGTTCTTGCAGCACTTCGAGCGGTAAACCAATCAGTAAACCACGTTCGAGCAAATACAGCGCGGCGGCTCGAGTTTCGTTTTCGGTGATGGCTTGGCTAAAGTCAGCTTTGGGTAACTCGAGGGCATCATCATCGTCTGGTTCGGCTCTGGGAATGTTCGGGATTGTGCTTAAATCCAGTTTCTCGAGGTCAAACCACGCATGGGCATCTTCGGTAAACCCGACATAGAGTTTAGCCAGAATTCGTAAGCGCAGTTCTTGTTGCCGCGTGACAATTGAAAGCATCTGTCTAGTTTACGCCCAAAATAGCAAGGAATTGTCCACGCATCACTTCTTGGTTTGAACTTAAATTGGCTTCACCTAGCTATTGGGTTTTCGACCATACATGCCCGTCAGGTGAACGTATTCGAGATTTGCGAAAATATATTTGCCACTGGTACAAACCAACTCGAGTTCGGTTTTTTAGGCGTTCAAAAAAATTGCCCAAGCCAACCAAGAAAAATTCTTGGTTGGCAAGCAAGCATGGCAAGGTTTAGTGATAGCCCTTGATGTCTCGAGTTACGGGATAAGGCATCTCACGGGATGGACTTAAAATTCTGCTTTTATGCCAAGCCATTTGGAATTATCCAAACTGACATCGGGTGGAATATGGACTTTTGCGCCGACCCTCGAGCCAGCTTGAACCTGTGGGTTACGACGCTGTGCTAATTCTAAAATACTTTTGCGCTCTGTTACCAAATGCAGCACATCGGTTTGAACTCGAGATAAATTCAGTAGCAATAACTCGAGTTCCGAGGCAATCACATCGGTGTAATCGGCACTGGTGAATTGGTCTTTAAATGCCATTGGGTATTTCCAAATTGCATCCTTAAAACTGGTTCGGACAATCAGGCTGTGGCTGGCGGCTCGAGCCGCTTCTTCGGCAATAGCCTTGGTTAAACTATAATAGTTGCTGGGGTTGGGTGCGTCGGTCTCGCAGTACATGCCTTGTTCGCCATCAAACACATAATCGGTGCTGATGTGTACCAACCGCACACCATTGGCGGCTTTTGCTACGTTTCTCGAGCCGATGACATTGACCGCATAACAAGCTGCATGGTCTTGTTCGGCTTTGGCAACATCAGTGTAGGCTGCTAAGTGCAGCACAATTTCAGGCTCGGCTTCTGCGATGGCTCGAGAAATGGCACTTGCATTGCTGATACTGACTGATTGGCTTGAGGGCGCGGTCACTTGCCAGCCTCGAGTACGCAGCCTTGGGATAAGTTCACTGCCCATTCGTCCAGTTCCACCAGTAATAAAAATTCTCATGTCGAGTAGTTTAACAGCGTAAGCGTTTGTTTGCCGATACGGTACGTTTGTACGCTTGACTCAAGTTGCTTCTCATGAGACGATACAACAGCTTCATCCAGAGCAACGCGAGCGTCCTGGCGCAGTGACCGTTGCAGCAACCATTCCCTTATTCTTGGGCTTTAGGTGCTTCAGCCAGCCGTTACCCAAATTCGTGGGCAACGGAGCGATGAGGAAGGGACTTCCCTTCCAGAAAGGGGAATGTTCTATTCAAATCGGTTTTTTGTCTCACCACTTTTGTAATAGTGGTTCGCTCTTCAATTTTTTGCGGAGGTTGTATGCAGTATCGTTTGGTCAGTTCTGAATCGGTCACAGAAGGTCATCCCGATAAACTTGCGGATCGGATTTCCGATTCAATTCTGGACGCTTTTTTAAGTCAAGATCCAAAGTCTCGAGTGGCTTGCGAAACCCTTGTTACCAAAGGCTTGGTCTTGGTAGCAGGTGAAATCACTTCGAGTGCCGAATTTGTAGATGTAC
>JANNEE010000367.1:0-3973 GCA_031388325.1 Deinococcales bacterium | reverse complement strand
TGCGACAGCGTCCGCGCCCGCAAGACGAAACACCTGTCCAAGCCGTTAGTATTCGTGCCATAGACACAGCCTCTCGAGTAATCACGCCTTATCAGTTTGCTTTTTTGATACCTAACGCTATTCCTTCAAAAAGTGCAACTCTGACAACATCACCTTTAACGCTCGAGTTTTACATGACCATACCAAAAGAGATAACCCGCTTACCGATTCTGGATGTAAAAGTTGGTAACTCGAGCCTTTGGGAGTACACACCTCGCTTTCAAGCAGTGCCTATCAGCCAATAGATTACTTCCCAAGTCGGTTTGGTCAACTAAACCAAGTATTCACAAAACACCGATTTATTTTTGAGACACCCATCAAGTATTTCGGGGTAGCCTACCAGCGAATCCCCTTCTTAGCTTTGGTGCTTTCCAGTGGCTTACGTTTGTGTTTCTGATGTCCCTACTTTACGTGTTTACACTCGAGCCACTTTATATTCTTGCCATATAGGAATCTCGAGACAACAAAAAACCCCGTTTTTAACGGGGTTTTTCTTATGGTTGCAGGGTAAGGATTTGAACCTTAGACCTTCGGGTTATGAGCCCGACGAGCTACCAGACTGCTCCACCCTGCGGTGGTTTGCCACGCACTTGCGCGGATGGGAAATGTATCACACAGGCTTTGGTGCGTCAAGGGGTATGGCTTACTCGAGAACCAAAACTATGTCAGTCACGATAGAAGAACCTGCTGTACTTGCTCGAGTAACACTTCTGTTTTTGTGCCAGTCATACGGTCTCGGATTTCGACCATGCCCCGCTCGAGTGATTTCTTACCCACAACCACAGCTTTGGGAATACCCATCATTTCAAATTCAGTGAACT
Organism: Deinococcales bacterium; assembly: GCA_031388325.1. Taxonomy (GTDB): domain Bacteria; phylum Deinococcota; class Deinococci; order Deinococcales; family JAAFIG01; genus JAAFIG01. The sequence continues at coordinate 3,113 of JANNEE010000367.1, read as the reverse complement.
TCTCGCCGGCTCGAGCCTCCAAACGGTCATCAAACAGCACCTCAAGTCCCGAAGCCGTCAGTTCTTCGTATAAACGCGCTGCTACCCCACCAGAGTCCCCTAGCTCGAGCAGTGCCAGATCAAAAGGGGCAACGCTGCTTGGGAAGCGCAAACCAGTTTCGTCGGCGTAGGTTTCGGCAATGGCTGCCATTAACCTGTCCACCCCAATGCCGTAACTGCCCATCATTATCGGTACGCGCTTGCCAGAACTGTCTTGTACCATTGCGCCCATGGCGGTAGCGTAGCGCGTCCCAAGCTCGAAGATATGCCCAAGCTCCAAACCACGGCGCACGGTTAGTCTCGAGCCATCTAGGGCTGTTTCACCTTCATTGACAGTGCGAACATCGGCAAAACGGACTGTAAAATCACGCTTTGGCTCGAGACCTGCCAAATGCACCCCGTCCTTATTTGCCCCGCTGACCATGCCACGCCGAGACTCGAGGGCAGCATCGGCAATGATTCGCGCAGAAATACCAACAGGACCAAGACTGCCAAAATTTGCGCCCATAATTTCAAATGTTTCCTCGCTCCCAGCAGGGCGAATATCATCTGTGCCAAGTACCTTAGACAGTTTGGTTAGATTCAGTTGATGATCGCCGCGCAGCAGCACCACAATTGGTTCGCCTTGCGCCATTAAGACAAGGGTTTTCATTTGTCGCACGGCTGGCACACCATTTGGGAATAATTCACTCGAGAACTGCACCAAATCTTCTATTGTATGCACATTGGGCGTGGCAAATTCAGTAGGTTCGAGCAACATACCATCATCGGATACTGGCTCGAGAAGACTGACCGCCACCTCGAGGTTGCTTGCGTAAGCCCCTGATTCAGAAACCGCCACCAAATCTTCGCCAGCCTCGAGCAACGCCACAAATTCGCTTGAACGACTGCCGCCCATATTGCCGTTGTCGGCGTTCGCTACCACAAACGCTAAACCACAGCGCTTAAAAATTCGTCGGTAGGCTTGTTCATGCGCCTCAAATTGCTGGTGTAGGGTCTCTTCGTCGAGCGCAAAACTATAGGAATCTTTCATCGTGAATTCCCGCAGGCGAATTAAACCACCTCTAGGACGCGGTTCATCGCGGAATTTACGGGCAATCTGAAACCAAATTGTTGGCAGTTCTTTATAAGACCGCAATTCTTTGGCTAAACTGGCTAAAATTTCTTCATGGGTCATGCCAAGGCACAATTCACGCCCAGCCCTGTCACGTAAGCGCAGCATTTCTGTACCGATGGCATTCCATCGTCCAGATAATTTCCAGACCTCGGCGGGTTGAAGATTTGGTAAATCAAACTCGAGACCACCAATCGAGAGCATTTCCCGACGAATAATCTGCTCGATTTTGCGTTTGACTCGTAAACCAAGCGGTAACATTGAGTAAATCCCACTCGAAAGTTGACGAATAAAACCAGCCCGCAGCAACCACTGGTGCGATTTGGTATCGGCTTCGGACGGCATATCACGCAGCATTGGCGCAAAAAGTTGGGAACGTTTCATAAAAACCTCGAAAAAAAGTGCTTTAAGCTATGAGAGACAATAAAAAATCGAGCCAAGCGGCTCGGGAAAAAATCTAAAGAAAAAAATTCTCCTTACAAAACGTCCTCACCCACCGCTCGAGATGAGGCGTTTAGGTGATGGTGACGGCTGCGGGTGTAAAACCAAGAACATGCCATCACTGTAACGAATTTAATACGGTTTTGTCTAGCCACCTCAAAGCTCAAACAGCCTTTCTAAGTACACTAGAACAGAACCATACCAAGGTTCGAGATGCGTTTTTGGCAGCCCGAAATTTGAGTTTTTTCTCGAGGTGGCTGTTGGCTAGAGCATGGGCGGGGAAGCTCGAGTTTGGGGTTGGTTGGAGAGTAGTGCCACCCCAAACAACCCAATCAGTTCATAGCGCCCGCAGATGTTGGTGGAACGCTGTACCAATTGACATCAGTAGGCAGTGTGCCAGTACGATAAGTTATAGTTTGTGCATTTGATTCCTGAATGAGATAATTCCAGCCCGCAATCAGATTGAGCGAAAAAATTCCGATGCTTCCACAAGTGCCAGAAACTGCCGTAGTAGCCGTTGAGTACATTAAAATCACTTGTTTAGTAACATTGCTTATGTTGCTGTTGTTCCCCCAGAAAATCCCTGCTTGTTGACTCCCAAACCGAGCTGATAAGGCACCCCAAGTCAACTGAATCGGATTAGTAATCGTCACATTAGCGGGTGTTTCTGTTTGGCAAACATCGCTTGGTGTATTCCATACACGCAGTAAATTACTGGTTGGCACTGCAAGTGCAATGTCGAATAGACCAGCTTGGTTGATTGTTCCATCTACGCCAATTTGATCAGTCGAAATAAAATTTCCAAAACCAGCTAAGATTTTGACCGTACCGACAGAATTTCCTGTAGCTGCCCAATTTTGAACCGTGCCACTTACAGAAGTTAAAGCAGTGGGCTTATTGATTGTTACCGTTGCACTATCGGAAATACTTCCGGCTGTCGCTTTGACAGTAACATTCAAAGAATTGGCAACAGTGCTTGGTGGGGTGTAGTTCACACTCGAGCCTGTGGTTGCACTGAGCGAACCACTACCTGTTGCTGGCTCGAGCGTCCAGTTGATGGTTGCAGTTGAATTCTCGAGTGAAGCGCTAAAAGCAACAGCACTTGCCCCAGCTTGGAGCGTTTGGGTTTTGGGCGAAACCGTAATTTTTGCGGTTGCAACAGGAGGTGTAGGACACGCAACGAGAACTGCACTGAGAATCAAACCAAATGCCAAATTTTTTTTCATATGTACGCTACGCTCCTATGGGATACTTTGAGCTCTGCTCGAGGTACGACATGGTTTCGTACCTCGAGCAGAAAGAAGGGCTATGGCATGAACAGCTTAATTTGCTTTGATGCTGAGTTCCTTTGAGTAAAGTACAGTACGCTCATAATTGTTTTTAGTAACAATTATGGTTACTTTAGCTTCTTTTTTTGTTGTCATTTCATAAGCAAAATAACTTTCAGTTTCAATCTTTGGAACTAAAAGATTGAAACTAACTTCGTTATCTACTTCACTTGGTTTACCATCTTTGTCTT
>JANNEE010000355.1:0-4885 GCA_031388325.1 Deinococcales bacterium | reverse complement strand
CCCATGACCAAAGAAGCCTTGATGAGCTTAGCCAAAGAAGCCTCAGTTCGAGCCTACGCTCCGTACAGCAAGTTTTTGGTGGGGGCGGCACTCGAGACAGCCGACGGGCTGGTTTTTACAGGTTGTAATGTCGAAAATGCCAGTTACGGCTTGGGGCGTTGTGCTGAACAAACTGCGATTCAAAAAATGGTCTCCGAGGGTGTGCGTTCCTTTGTGCGAATTGCGGTCTTTACCCATGCCAGTCCGCCCTCGAGTCCGTGCGGGGCATGTCGGCAGATTTTATTTGAATTTTCCCCTGATGCCCTTGTTTACATGACCAACCATAAAGGCGAGGTTCTCGAGTCTAGGGTGCGGGATTTACTGCCGCTTGGTTTTGGTCCAAAGGATTTAGAATAGTTTTACACTTGCTTGGTTGAGGCTAAACCTTTGGCTCTAAATTACGGTACAATCAGTCATGCAGCAATTTGGTTTTACCCGCACCAGTGTCAAACGCGAACATGCCCTGCTCACCCCTGATTCTTTTATTCGAGCGCCTTTTCCGGGCGACCAAAATGGGACTCGAGTGGTGCATATTAACCCAGCTTGTGGGGCTGGATTTACAATGTTTAGTCTCGAGGCGCAAAAAAACGCGATTTTTGCCCCGGCTCTGGATGGTTGCTCGAGCCTGATTTATGTTCTTGAAGGCGAATTTTCCTTGCGGGTCGCCAAGAAAAAACATCTCTTGAAAGCTGGGTTTTATGCTTTTTTGCCTTTAACAGCCGATTACAACTTAGAATCTAAACTTGGTGGCTTAGCGGTGGTTTTTGAAAAACCGTACAATGCCATTGCCAACACCAAAATCCCAGAAATCATCATTGCCGATGCTCAAAGTTTAGCTAAAAATCTAGTATTAAACGACCCTCGAGTGCTGGTGCAGACTTTACTGCCAGACGAACCAAGTTTTGATTTTGCAGTCAATATCATGAATTTTGAACCCGGGGCGCACCTCAGTTTGGTCGAGACGCACGTTATGGAACACGGATTGTACATGCTGAGTGGTGGCGGGATTTATCGTCTTGGGGATAACTGGTATCCAGTACAAAATGGGGATGTGATTTACATGACAGCCTACTGCCCGCAGTGGTTTGGAGCATTGGGTAGTACACCCTCGAGTTACCTGATTTACAAAGACTGGAATCGCCATTCGCTCGAGTGAACAGGTCACGCACTGGCTCAAGTGAACAGGTCACGCACTGGCTCAAGTCATGAGGTCTACAGATGAAGATTGATATAGAAAAACTGCAAGCCGAACTCGAGAAACTGAGTTCTTTCTCGGATGCACCAGCCCCAGCCGTGACACGGGTGTTATGGACGCGGCAAGACATGCGGGCGCGGGCTTGGCTTAAACTCCAAGCACTCGAGGCAGGCTTATCGTATCGTGAGGATGCACTGGGTAATACCTTTATTCGGCTCGAGGGGGCATTGCCAAATTTACCTGCCATCGGTACAGGTTCGCATAATGACGCGATTCCTTTTTCGGGCATGTATGACGGGACAGTTGGGGTGCTGGGTGGTCTCGAGGCACTGAGAGCCATTAAACGCAGTGGTCTAACCCATTCGCGCAGTCTTGAAGTGCTGATGTTTACCTCCGAAGAACCGACCCGTTTTGGCTTGGGTTGCCTTGGCTCGAGGGTGCTGTCTGGGGCAATTGAACTGGATAAAGTACGCGCCTTAAAGGATTCGGATGGCATCGGTTTTGAGGCGGCTCGAAATGAGGCGGGTTATACCGCGCCGCTAGAAACAGTGCTGTTGCCGCCAGATTACTATGCGGGTTTTGTGGAACTGCATATCGAACAAGCCCCGATGCTCGAGCAACAACAAATTCAGATTGGCGTGGTCAATGCGATTGCTGCACCAGCCAGTTTTTTTGTGCATCTGCACGGCGAAGGCGGTCATGCTGGAGCGCGTTTGATGTCGGGTCGGCGCGATGCGCTGCTGGCGGCGGCTGAAATTACTTTGGCAGTCGAAGAAGCGGCGCTGCGAACAAATTCTGAGGATACCGTCGGGACAACTGGGATTCTTGAGGTTCACCCCGGGGCAATTAACAGCATTCCCAGTCAGGTGCGTTTAGGAATTGATATTCGAGATACCGACGGTCTGCGGCGTGACCAAGCCGTGCAGCATGTTCTCGAGTCAATTAAAACCGTGTCTGAACGCCGCAATATTGAGGCAACCACCCAAATGATTAACGCCGACCCGCCCGCCCAGTCAGACCCAACTATAGTATCGGCAATTCGAGCGGCTGTTAAAGAGATGAATCTCTCGAGCTTAGAAATGGTCTCGAGGGCGTATCATGATTCGTTATTTATGGCTCGGGTTGCACCAATGGCAATGATTTTTATTCCGTGCCGCGCAGGAGTTTCGCATCGTCCCGATGAGTACGCTGCGCCTGAAGATATTGCCAGAGGAGTCGAGGTACTGGCACGAACGATGCTGCATTTAGCCAATACTTAAGCTATCTTTAACCAATGGGAACTCGAGCCAAGCAAACCGCGTAGTTATCATTATGGAAAAACGTTGGTATAAATTTAAACGTGACCGGGTAATTGCTGGGGTCATCAGTGGTCTGGCTTGGTACAGTGGGATTCATCCGCTCTGGTTGCGTGGTGGCTTGTTGGTGTTGTTGCTGTCTGGTGCGATTTTACCGCAGTTGCTTGGTTTGATTGTTTTTGCTTATCTGGCAGCTATTTTTATTCTGCCTACTGTGGCAACTGACCTCGAGCCTGAAGTGCTGCCACTGGTCAATGGGTTACTGCGTCCTGTCAAAGAGCGTTTGCTGGCGGGTGTCTGTGCTGGTCTTGCCAAGTATTACAAATTCGATGTCAGTCTTGTGCGAATTGCAATGTTGTTCTTAGCCATCTTTGGTGGTGTGGGGATTATTGCTTATGCGGTTGCTTGGTTACTGATGCCCAGTGTTGGCAAGGAGAATCCCGAATGAGAAATTTTGTGATGCGGGTTGTGATTAACGCCCTTGCCCTGTGGATTGTCAGTGCCATTTTTCCAAGTCTGATTTGGTTTGAACGTGGCGGAGCAGCTTCGTACCTGATTGCTGGTATGGCGTTAGGTGGGGCAAATGCGGTACTGCAACCGATTCTGCAAATTTTGGCACTACCCGTTACGATCCTGACCCTTGGATTATTTGCCTTGGTGGTCAATGGGATTATTCTTAGTCTGGTGGCGGCTTTTACGACCCTCGAGACGGGTGGTTTCTTGGCAGCCGTGATTGCTTCGGTTTTACTGTCCATCACCAGTTCAATCGTCAGTCAAGTGCTTGGTGAGAAGAAAACGAAGCAAATTTAGTAGGTCAAAAACCAGAAACTTCGAGAATACTCGAGAAATTACGTTCAGGACACCAATAGCTAGGCGCTAAATATACCTTTCATTTCATTTGCCACAAAATGCGCTAGACTCGAGTCATGAAAAAGTTTTCGGTGATACTGGCGGCATTGGTCTTGGTTTTGGTGGGCTGCATTCCTAATTTGGTACAAACACCTCAGTTTGAGATGCGCGAAGCAGGTTTACTGCGCTTAAACCCACCCGGATTAAATGGGGTTGCCCCAGAAGCGATTATTCGGGTGTTGCTGACTGCCCGAAACCCTAATCCAATTGACCTTGGCTTAACCGAAATGAAGTTTGACATGTACTTGGATGGTAAAAAAGTGGCGGCTGGCAGTACCCCCGGTTTTAATATGAAAGCCAGTGGTGTCCCCAGCAATGTTCCTGTGGATGTCAGCATTCCGATAGACCCAAGTTCTTTACAAAGCATGTTTAAGATTGTCACAGGTTCTCGGGTCGAGTACCGTTTAGAAGGTTCATTTGCGGTGGATGCTGGCGCACTTGGCAAACCACGTTTTGGTCCTTTTGTGATTGCCCAAGGTGCATACCAAGCCCCAAGTCTAGCCAGTACCCCACCTAGTTTTGCTTTTCGTTCCGACTTAACCCGTTTAACCGTTGGACTTGGCGGGGCTGTCCTTGACCTTGGCTTTGAAGTCACCAACCCAGCCCCGATAGGCTACCGTCTGGTTGCCCCACTAAACCTCACGGTTGGTGGTCGAATCCTTGCCAAAGCCGAAGCCGGCGGCGCAGTCCCCGCCAGTGGCAAGGGCGTAATTTATACCCGTTTTCAAATAGACCCAATCTCGGCGGGGGCGGCTATTCTGGGTGGGAATTTTGATTTCCAAATTACGGGTTCGCCCAGTCTTGAAGTGCCTGGATTACAAGCCTTTGCGTTTCCCTTAAGTGCCTTGTTTGGTGGAACAGCAAAAAGATAGCTCAAGACTCAAAGCTCATAGCCTCTTCCACGTGAAAACCCCCTCATCTGAGTTTCTATATCCTGCTTCTATGTTCACAACCCCGCCAACGCAGGTTAGACTAGAGACAATGACCCAAGTACCCCAAGCCGCTCCAAGTTGGCGTTCCCAAGTCATCCGTATTGCTCGGGGCTTATTGCAACCGCTTTATGCCTTGTATCAGCAGCGTCTCGAGACGGCAGTCAAAAGCCAGACCATGCCTAAGCACATTGGGCTTATTTTGGACGGCAATCGTCGTTTTGCCAAAGCCCTTGGTTTAGATGGCGCGGCTGGCTACGAATTTGGGGTGGATAAAGCCCATGAGGTTTTGGGTTGGTGCTTAGACCTTGGCATTCCCGCCGCCACCATTTGGGTTCTCAGTACCGATAATTTTACCAAACGCGGTAAGGACGAAGTGCAGCATTTAATGCAGCTTTTTGAACGTGAAGCCCGTAACTTAGCAATTGACCCTCGAATTCATGGTAATCGGGTACGGGTTCGCGCCATTGGCAGACACGATTTATTCCCCGAAGATGTGCTTGCCAGTCTGCGAGACC
>JANNEE010000519.1:0-3375 GCA_031388325.1 Deinococcales bacterium | reverse complement strand
CACTGGCGAACTCAAAGGCTATTACCAAGATTATGACAGCCTCAAAGAAGGCACAGAAACTGCAACCTTAAAGTAAAATTATCGTTCTCGAGACTCCAGAAATATTATGTTTCTGGAGTTTTTACTGCCACGATTCTATGAATTCTGCCCAAGCGGTCTCGAGGGCAGCTTCTGGCACACGCTCGAGCTTAGGTTTAGCAATATCTTCCAGCAACACAAAACGCACCCCTACCGAATCGGCTTTTTTATCCCGTGCCATAAACTTGCGTACCTCTGCCCACTCGAGACTGGCTAAGGCTTGGGGTTTTTGGTACTCGAGAAAAGCGGCTGTCATTTTGGTTAAATCAGCGTAGCCTAGGGTTTTACCCAGAATGGCAGCGTAGTGCATCCCGTACCCCACCGCTTCGCCATGATTAACACGGTGCTGCGTAATCGCCTCGAGTGCATGAGCCAAAGTATGCCCAAAGTTTAAAAAAGCCCGTTCATTTTGTTCAAATGGGTCACGCTCGACAATATCAATTTTGACTTGTACTCCCGCCGCTAGGGTTGTCTCGAGCTTCGGGTGTGCGGCGTTAAAACCAGTCTCGAGAACAAGGTTGCACAATGCAGGGTTACGAATCAGCCCGTGCTTAAAAAGTTCGGCTGCACCTTCCCTAAAAATTCTTTCGGGCAAGGACTCGAGGGTGCTGGTGTCCATAAAAACCCCACGGGGTTGATGAAATGCCCCAACCAAGTTTTTCCCTTCAGGCAGATTGACCCCAGTCTTACCGCCAACACTGGCATCCACCATTGCCAGAAGCGTAGTTGGGCAAACATAAAAAGCAATACCGCGTAAATAACTGGCTGCTACATAGCCCGCCAAGTCCGAAGTTGCTCCACCACCAAGGGCAAGCACGGCGCTGTCGCGGGTCAAACCGATTTGGGCAAGTTGCGATAGTAATTTTGTGTGAAGCTCTAAGGTCTTGGCACTTTCGCCGCTTGGTACGGGCAGCAAATGAACCTCAAACCCACCAGACTCGAGACTTTGGACAAGTGTATCCGCGTACAAAGGCACGATTTTTTCGTCCGCCAGCACCACCACTTTACGCTCTGGGATTTGTACAGTTTTTAATAGCCCTCGAGCAATCCGAATCGGGTAAGCTGGGCTTAAATCAAGACTTAATTCAATCATGGTGCTATTTTACTTTTTTAAGTACCACTGTGCAGCCCTTAGCCCGACCAACAACCCCAAAAAAGCCCCAAGCACCATGCTTTGGCTTCTCGAGAAGATAAAAACGCCAAGCATTGCGCCAAGCAGAACACCAAGGGTAGGGAACAAAAACCAGATGTGCAAACGATGCAAGCGCTCAAAAGCATCTTGTAAAATAATGGTGGTTATCTCGAGCCATTTCATGCTGTTAGTCTAGTCTAAAAACCTAAAATATGAGATAATTTTGGGCATTGCGTACTTTGGTTGGTAAAGGGGATTAGCAGCATGGCTTCGTTGGATTTTGACTCTGAGAAATTGAAAACAAAAAACCGCCACCTTAATAAGTGGCGGGTGAACGACTTGTATAAATATCGTTCTCTCTAAGCAAGGTGGTACACCACAATTTAATCAGTGTCAACAAATCAACAAATCCCAGACCTCGAGCCTACCTCATGAGGAAAAGTTAGGATGAAACCATGACCCCGATGCAGCGCCTAAGACCCATTCATTGGGATGAAGTAGTTGGACAAGAACATGTCAAGGACGTGTTAAGACCAGCTTTGGAACGCGGACGGATTGGTCATGCCTACCTGTTTAGTGGTCCGCGTGGTGTCGGTAAAACCACCACAGCACGGCTGATTGCCATGACCGTTAATTGCGAAACGGCAGGTGTTAAACCGTGTGGTACGTGCGATTCGTGTAAAAGCGTGATTGCAGGGCGGCATCCAGATGTTCTCGAGATTGATGCTGCCAGCAACAACAGCGTGGATGATGTCCGTGACTTGCGTGAAAAAGTGGCGCTACAACCGATGCGTGGCGACAAAAAAGTCTATATCCTCGACGAAGCCCACATGATGAGTAAAAGCGCTTTTAATGCACTCTTAAAAACCCTTGAAGAACCACCAAGCCATGCAGTTTTTGTGCTTGCCACGACCGAACCTGAGCGTTTACCCGCCACGATTCTCAGCCGTTGTCAGCATTATCGTTTTAGGCGTTTATCGGCGGATGAAATCGCGGGCAAACTCCTCAAAACCGCGACTGCCGAAGGGGTCAATCCATCGCCGCAAGCCCTAAATTTAATTGCTCGAGCCGCCGACGGTGCAATGCGTGACGGTGAGAGTTTACTTGAGCGTTTGCTGTCCTCGGGCGAACCAAATTTAACCCTCGAGATGGTTGAAGGAGCGCTTGGTTTACCACCCCAAGACCGTGTTGAAGCACTGGCGTTTGCCTTGGCTCGAGGTGACACAAAACGTTTGATGCAGAGTCTAACGGCTTTTTACTCGGATGGTTTTGCGCCGCGCACGATTGTTGAACGGGTCAAAATTGCGCTTCGTGACCAATTACATGCCCAGCTTGGTTTAAGTAAGAATGTGTCTGAAAAATTTGCCGAAGTCAATTTGCTGCGTTTAATCAAAGCCCTTGACGAAGAAGATGGGCGTTTTGCACGGTCATCAGACCTGATTGCCTTAGAGATGGCGTTCACCAAAGCGATGTTAGCCCCAGACTCGAGCAGTGAAGCGGGAATGGTTTCACCAGCCCTAGAATCTCGGGTTACCAACCTCGAGAAACAAGTTCGAGGCGCATTCCAAAAAGTGGTAGACGATGCCTTAAAAGCCAGTGGACAACGCGCTCCAAGCCAAGTTCCAGACTTTGACCCCATGGCTAGGACACCGCGCCGACCTGCTGTGCCAGTGCAGCAAGATGAGCCGCCATTTGAAGTTCCAGAATCTCGAGCAGAACAACCTCGAGTCTCAGAACCGCCACCATCTCGAGTCTCAGAACCCACCCAAGAAAAAACACCACTTGGCTCGAAAGGCTGGGCGGATGTGATCTTAAAAGCCGATTTGCGCTTGCGAGCCATTCTCAAAGAAGCGGTTGGGCATCTCAGTGCCGATACTTTGGTGATTGAGTACAGCAACCCAAAACACAAATGGCACGCTGACCAGGTGGCTGCCAAACTCGAGGAATTGGCGGCGCTAACCCAACAAGTCATTGGACAGGGCATTGCCCTTGAACTGGTCATGCCAGACGGCACTAAAAAAAACTCGAGAACCGTTCATAACCCCAGTACAAGCTCCTCAGCCGCTCGAGTAGCTACGCAAGTTTTAGAGAATTTACAACCGTTGCTGCAACCTGAACCAGAAATTCAACCTGTGCGACCTGAACCAGAAATCACCGTAGGGGCG
>JANNEE010000279.1:0-5167 GCA_031388325.1 Deinococcales bacterium | reverse complement strand
CAGGTTGTTGGGCTTGGTTTCCCACTGGGTAAACTCAATGTCATGGCACTGCCGGACATGGGTATTAACTTGCTCGAGGATTTGATGTTTGCCCCAGAAAAAACCCTCGCCGAAAAGAATTTCAAGGGTTCTGGTATCAGTGGTAAAGAAGTTGCGGCGCGTTTACTCCGCGCCAGCATCAAGGGCTGGAATTGGAGTGTTCAAAACCAAGGCGCAGCCGTAGATATTGTTTTGCCAAAATGCGGTAAAACCTGTAATGGCAGCGGCTCGATAGATGCCCGTGACCATCAAACTTGGCAAATGAAAGAAATTGCTAAGCTTTACTACGCTGGTCCGACCCTCAAGGGCTACGCTGGTTTACTCGAGCCAGCCACCTATAAAGCCAATGTGGATTTACTGGTTGAACTTGGTGTCCTGAAAGCCAAACCAGACGCGAAAACTGTCGATTACAGCGTCTGGGAAATGGCAACCAAGAAAAAAGTCAGTATGTACAAATAAGCTAACGTCCATCAAGTTCTAAAATAAAACATTAACTCGAGCCAAACCGAACACGCCCACAAAGGCTGTTCGGTTTGTTTTTGGATTGTTACACCTTCTCGAGCCGTGATTTCTTGGGCTGTTCCTCGTTGGCGTAAAGCTGGATTACTAACGGCTAAGTTGCTGCCACTGGTCGGGTCGTAACCCTTTTATGTTATAAGTATCCTACGCTTGTCTTGACCATGTAGACGGTCGCTTCTTGACCATATACACGCACCTGACGGGCATGGTCGCTTCTTGACCATATACACGCACCTGATGGGCATAGTCGCTTCTTCTTTTTTTCCTCCCAAGAGGTTTTTTATATGCTTAGTCAATCTAAACATCCCGTCCTTGCACCAAAGCCCGGCATTCGCGTCAAGTGTCTTGAACAGTGCAATGGCATTCCACTGGGGCGAACAAAACGGGTTTGGATTGATGTTGAAGTACCAAGTAGCGATGAGGTTTTAAGACTTCAAGCGATGTTTACCTTAAATCCTTTAGCCCTCGAGGATGCACTCGAGAAGGGGCATTGGAGTAAGTTCGAGTCCTACGCTGACCATCTGTTTCTGATTTTTCGTACCCTTGCCGAACCTGAAGATGTGACTGACCGCACCGAGCGAATTAGTATTTTCTGGTTTCCAGAACTCGAAACACTGCTGACCATCCGCCTCGAGCCGGTTACCTACTTAGAGGGTGTTTGGAATGAATTTCAGACCCGCGCCGATGTTCGAGTTGTGGATGTCTTATATGCGCTCTTAGACCGTGGCACAGATACTTTTTTTACCTTTTTAGATGAACTTGAAACCATGACCGATACGCTCGAGGAGCGGGTTTTTGCACCGCGTCAAGTTGCCGCCAATCAGTTTTTTTCCGAGGTTTTTGAACTAAAACACACCATGATTCATGCTCGGCGTTTGGTCAGTGGGGCGCGAGAAGCCGTAGCCCAATTCTCGAGGCATGTGACCGCCCTTGAACCTAGCGCCGCCATGTATTTACGCGATGTTGGTGACCATCTAACCCGAATTTATGATGGACTAGACACCAGCCGTGATATTCTCTCGAGCTTACTTGATGTCCATTTAAGTGTGCAGTCTAACCGCATGAATGAAGTCATGAAAACCTTGACCACGATGAGCAGTATTTTTTTACCACTGACCTTTTTAGCCGGTGTTTGGGGGATGAATTTTAAGTTTATGCCAGAACTCGAGCAGCCTTGGGGGTACGTTTTTGCTTGGGCAATGTTTATGGTGGCTGGACTTAGTTTGGCGGTCTATTTCAAATGGCGCAAATGGTGGTGATGGACCAAAAACCTTTTCAAATCGTTGCTTTAATCGCATTGACAAATTCACGCAACACAGGTTGACGCAATTTTCTTCGGGTCATGACCACACTCATGACCCGCTCGAGTGGGGTCGGTAACGGGGAAGCCCGAATCCCAGCCGGTAAGGGTTCTATCGCTAGACGCGGCATGATGCTGATGCCTAAACCCTGTGCCACCATGCCGAGAATCACGCTATCATCGCGAATTCTAAAGGCTGGCTCGAGGCTAATACCATGTTGTTCCCAGTGTTCACGGACATGGGTGGTGCAACCGCCGACACACAAGATAAAAGGTGGTTTTTGTAAGTCTTGCCAGTTCTTCGCCGCACGGCGTTTACTAGGTTCAAGCAGTAAGTATTCATCTCGAGCGAGTTCAAAACTTATCAGTCCGTCCTGACCAAAAGGAGACTCGAGGATACCAATGTCGGCGCGTCCAGACCGCACCGCATCTTCGACAGGATTTTCGGTATCGCCTTCTTCTAAGAGTTCAAAGTTAATCTTTGGGAAGCGTTCCATAAAACCAGAAATAATTGGCGGTAAAATAAACGTGGCGGCACTGCGAAACGACATGATTTTAATTGTGCCGCTCAGTCCAGACTGCTCGAGTTGCACCTCTTGTTCTAAGGCTTCAACACTATCTACAACATGTTGGGCATGTTCGAGCAGGCGCTTACCGAGTTCGGTCAAGCTTGCGCCGCGCCGTCCGCGCTCGAAAATTTTGGTATCTAAACCACGTTCAAGTTCGCTTATCGCATGGCTCAGGGTGCTTTGTGACTGCATTGTCTCGAGGGCTGCTTCGGAATAACTGCCGTGCTGGGCAATAGAAACCAATGCCCTGAGTTGGGTTAAGGTGATTTTTGATTTGCTCGAGTAAGTGCTTTCGGTGGTTTGCATTGTATTTATGTATACACGATTTTTGGTTTATCTATCGAAGTCCTGCATACATAAGCAAAAATAGTTGCAAGAACTCGTTTGTTGATTCTAAGCTAAAAGCCTACACTAACCCTCGAGATGCAAGCGGTGCATCAAAGCCAATACAAGCAATACTTTCTTTAACCCAAGCGAGGTGAAGCAGCATGACATTACAACCAAATGACCTGATTCTCGAGATTATCGGCACACCCAAAAACCCATTACAAATCCCACATGCGATTCAAACCGAACTTTGGTCAGATGCCCGAATTGGCGATGCCACCCTGCACATTCGCCTCGAGAATGCGGCTTACGCCAATGCAGCCCTCGAGTACATCAAAGCCCAAGGTTTAACCCCAATTGGCGCTCGAGTGATACAAGCCCCTAAGCCATTGGTAGCCCAACAAAAACCACAAGCTAAACGTAGTATCTTTGAAAAATTTGCTCGAGCTGCATAAAAACGCCCCCTCCTTATGAACACAAGCACTTCTTGACCACATACGCGCACCTGACGGGCGTGGTCGCTTCATCCCTGCTTGTGTTTTTTTGATTCAAGAAAGTGCAGTCTGTAAATTTGGTTGGCTAGAGCAGTTGTATTGCCCAAGCAGCATTATTGCTATTACCCGAAGGGCTGCGTTCATCACAGTATGCCATAAACAGAGTTCTAAATTCTAAGTCTCGTTGAAGAATCCCATCTTCGTCTTGGCGGTAACGTGGCGCACCATCAGTTGAGTATTGAGTCCCCAAGCAAATTGTATCGCTGACAGCTAAGGTGCGTACATTGGTGAAACTGGTTGAAGTGTTTAATTTCAGATTGACCCAGCGTTGTGGATCGGATGTATCACAACGGTTCATCGTGACAGGTGTCCGAAGGGCTGCTCCTGTAAGGCATAAGTCTGTTTGTCGCATTTGGGTCAGTAAATTACGCAAGCGGTACGAGGTTATGCCACCAATATTGCGCTCAAGGATATTCCATTGCTGCGAAGCTGAAAGGGTACAATCCATCAATTCTGGACTAAAGCCACGCCCTTCAAGCTCAACGGCTTGTAAGCACTTTTGTCCGCTTCTGATGCGGTAATAGTTGCCGTTACCCGAGGTTAGGTACAGCACAATCGGGTAGAGGGCAACTCGGGTGTTGTTGGTATCGGAGTAATAAATCATTTGTTCAACCACATTCAGTTCAATTCTCACATTGCGGCTCGAGTCGAGCAGAAACACGGCATTGTTACTGCGGCTGGTTTCCACAAAATTAAAACCGGATTTGCCATTGACACTTGACTCGAGCCATTGTTTATTGCCTTTATCCCTAAAGATGCCTTTGGCGTGAATGACAGCGCTGGCACTTGAGGCATTTTGTGCAACTCCCGAATAGCCAAAAACGCAGAACATAAGGGTTAAGAATAAAACTGCCAGAACCGATTTTTTTCTGATGTTTGTCATGCAATAGATTAGCATAACCCTCGTTAGGACTCGAGTTAGTTTCATTACCCATACTGCCTAAAAATGCCTCCTCTTTTACGAGTAAATGCAACTGATGCTTTTTTGTATTCCTATTCACAAAGCAGTAGAATCCACTTCATGACCGCCCCAAAACGCATCGTCAGTGTTTCCCTCGGCTCGAGTAGCCGCAATGCCACCGCCGAACTCGAGGTTCTAGGGCAGCAATTTATTCTCGAGCGAATTGGTACAGACGGCAGCATGGCTGGGGCAGCCAAACTCTTGCGTGACTTAGACGGCAAAGTCGCGGCTTTTGGCTTAGGCGGCACGGACTTAAACATTGTGGCTGGAAATCGCAAATACCAATTTAAGGACATCCTCAAAATTGCAGCTAACGCCAAAGTTACCCCAATCGTGGATGGTGGCGGCTTAAAACACACCTTAGAACGCATGGCAATTACACTGCTCGAGCCAATCATTGGTTGGCAGAACCGTAAAACCCTGATGGTTAGTGCCGTAGACCGTTTTGGTATGGCGCAAGCCTTGGCTCAAGCAGGGGCGGACATGGTGTACGGCGATATTATTTACGGTATTGGTCTGGATTTTCCAATCAAATCAGAAGCTGCCCTCGAGCGCACCGCTAGTATTGTCTTACCGATTGTTACCAATTTGCCCTTTGAATGGTTCTACCCAACTGGTGCAAAACAAGAAAGTGCTGTGCGTGACTGGCGCACCAAGTATTACGATTGGGCAGAAGTAATTGCTGGCGACACCCATTATGTAAAACGCTACGCCCCAGAGAATTTAAGTGGCAAAACTTTTTTAACCCAAACGATTACCGAAACAGATGTGGCGGCATTTAAGGCGGCTGGCTTGAAACGCCTGATTGCCACCACGCCTAAACTGAACAATCGCAACTTTGGCAACAATGTCATGGAAGCCTTCTTTGTCGCCCTAAGCGGAAAAAACCGACCGCTTA
>JANNEE010000273.1:0-4646 GCA_031388325.1 Deinococcales bacterium | reverse complement strand
GGGGTGGCACTGTAGGCAAGTACCGCATGGTCACGCTCCAACGCCTCGAGATACGGAGCGCTGTGTTCTTTGAGTTCCACGCCAATCAGTAAGCCTCGAGCGCGAATTTCCTTGATTTTTTTGCTCTGAATCGCCTGTAATTTCTCCACAAAGTACGCCCCGAGTTCAGCGCACTGCTCGGCGATATTGTGTTTTTTCATGTATTTGATCGTGGCGATTCCGGCTGCCATAGCGAGCGGATTACCACCAAAAGTTGTGCCGTGTCCACCCTTTGGCATTTTATCAGCAATCTCGGCGGTCATGGTCATCGCACCTAATGGGATGCCACTGCCGATGGCTTTAGCCAGCGTCATGATGTCGGGTTGTACCGCGCAACCACCAGCCAGCCCACAAGTCCCGTTACAATCGGGTTCACAAGCATGTTGATGTCCCCACCATTTGCCAGTGCGACAAAAACCAGACTGAATCTCATCGAAAATTAGAAGCGCACCATGTTTTTTAGTTAGCACTCGAGCCAAACGCAAAAATTCTGGGGTGGCAGGACGGACTCCACCTTCACCTTGAACGGGTTCAATAATCACGGCGGCTGTTTGGTCGTCTATGGCGGCTTCGAGTTGCTCGAGATCGTTGTACGCCACAAAACTGGTTTCATGGACTAGACCACCAAACGGCTCACGGTATTTGGGTTCATAGGTCAAGCTTAACGCGCCCATTGTCCGCCCACTAAAGCCGCGTTTCATGGCAACAAATTTCTCGCGCCCCGTGGCAACTCGAGCAAATTTTAGGGCAGCTTCGATGCTTTCCGCGCCGCTATTACACGGAAAAATTCTGGTCAGGTGGCTTGGCAACACACTGATTAACTCGGCATAAAATTCGGCACGTTGGTCATTTGGGTAGGTCTGCGGGCAGACCATCAGTTTCGCGGCTTGGTCTTGAATGGCTTTGACAATTTCAGGATGGCTATGCCCAAGGTTCGCCACACTAATCCCAACCACGCAATCAATGTATTCGCGTCCATCGGTATCCCAGACTTTAGCGCCTAAGCCCCGCTCGAGAACAATGCTGTGTTTATTGTACACACCAGAATCGTATTTGGTTTCGGTGCGAATGATGTCTTGGGTTTTGGATGCGATTTGTGTCATGAGTACCTCCGTGAGTCCAAATTTGGACTCGAGGCGCGATTCTACGTTTTTTAGGTTAGAAGCTGCAACGACACAAGTGTCTTTGTTGCAAATAATGACAGTACCTTTTTCTTTAACCTGTTTTTCGCCCCTATGTTCTCACCCCAAAAATGCTAGGCTTTTTTTATGAATGCGATTCCCACGCTTTCGCACCTCGAGTTGTTCGCCATGCGCCAACGACTGAGTAGCCGTTTACGGGAATTTGGCATTCGGGCGCAATTGCCTAAACTCGAGTTACCTAAATTAGCGGCACTGGCAGAACTGCTGGAAAACCATGTGTCAACCGACATGTTTGGACGGCGTTGGTTAAAAAGTGTTTTGCTGAGCTTAGTGCTACTGCTCGAGCAATGGTTTGACGCGCCACAAAGTACCTTAGAGAAGGCATCAGAGGCTCGAGATACCAACCTGCCAGTTTTGAAAGGCGAATTACCAGTTGGCAATTTGGTCTTGTTGGGGCATCATGCTCGGGTCTTATGGTGTTGCTTTCGGAATTGATATGAACGTGTTTGTCTACAACGTCTTTGTCTACAACGTCTTATCATCCTCTTTTGAAAGGTTGCATCTATGGATACCCTAATTTACCCACCTCGAGAACTGATTGAAGCTGATCGTCCGCCTCGTCCCGTTGGCTTATTGTCTCGGTCTTACCGCGATAGGCTTGTTGAACGCGGCATGTTAGCCTTGTACCGTTGGTACACCAGCCGCAGCCAAGAAACCCGCAATTGGAATGCTGATTTTGGTTTTGATTGGCGCAGTATGAAACAAGATTTTTCTCCCACTACCCAGACAGTCCTGAAAGGCTTTTTTGCGGTCGAGCAATATGTGCCAGATTATGTCTCTAAAGCCCTCGATATGGTACGGCGCAGTCATGGTCGTAGCCATTTCCAGATTCGTTGGGGCAGCGAAGAAGAAAAACATGCCGACACTTGGGAAAATGCAGTTTTATTTAGCAAAAGCCAAACCCCAGCCCAATTAGAAGAATACAAATATCAACTGCGTAAAAAAGAATGGGAACTGCCTTGGGAAGACCCACTCCATTTGCTGCTCTACACCGTCTTTCAAGAACGTGCCACACAGCTTAATTACATTAACATTGGTAAAATTGCGGCTGGCACAAAAGCGGGTTATGAATCCGACAAATGTGATGTTCTGGCAAAAGTTGCCCTAACCATTGCCACCGACGAAGCCGCCCATTACAATTTCTTTCTCGAGGCAGCCCGTCTGCACATGTACTACTATCCGCTCGAGACCCTAGAAGCCATCCGCGATGTGGTGGAACACTTTGCGATGCCCGCCCAACGCCTGATGCCCGACTGGAAAGAGTTTTTTGAAGCCGCCTACAAAGCTGGAATTTACGGACCCCGTGAATATGCCCGTGATGTTGTAGCGGTCGGCTTTAAGCAATTTGGTATCGAAAGCCGCAAGAGTTTAGAAGCCGGTATTCTAAAAACCCGTTTAATCCCCGATGAAGAAGGACAAATGCGAAACAGTGCCATTTGGGAAACCTTTGACCCTGACGGGATTGTTGAAGATGTCAAACGTCTGTACGCCAAAGTCCAAGGCTTTGAAGAAAAATACGGCATGTCTGACATAGACCCAACCCATTTTGTCGAAAATCCGCTCTGGAAAACCGTTTAGGTCTAAACGGGCGCTTAAAAGCGCCCGTTTTTGTTACTCCAAAACCAAAGGCAATTCGCGCAAACGCTGCCCATTAAGCGCAAACAGCGCATTGGCAACTGCTGCTGGCACAGGTCCAATCACGGGTTCGCCCATGCCGGAAGGGGCTTGGTCGCTGTCCATAAAATGCACGTCAATGGTTTTTGGGGTGGCTTTGAGGGTCAAAAGTGGGTAATCCTTAAAGTTGGTTTGCACCACTGCACCATTCTCGATGGTTATTTTCTCGAGCAGGGTCGAACTCAAGCCCATTACCACACTGCCCCTAGCTTGCAATGTCGCGTTGGTTGGATTGATTACGATTCCAGTGTCTATACTGACCGTCACACGCTCAACCATAATTTCTTTGCCCTCGAGCCGAATTTCTATGACCATTGCCACGAATGTTCCCACGGCTGTACAGTACGCCACGCCCCTTGCCACACCGCTTGGGGCTGGGCTTGCCCAGTTGCTGCGGGTTCGGACATCCTCGAGGACGGCTTTCATACGCGGATTAGAGGTGTGTTTAAGCCTAAACTCGAGCGGGTCGGTTTTGGCAGCCACTGCCAGTTCATCTATAAAGCACTCGAGCGCAAAAACATTAGGCATTAAACCGACACCGCGCCAAGGTCCGGTTGGGATTGGTAAATCAATGCGTTGGTTTCGCACTTGGTAATTGGCAATGTCGTAGGGCAGAAATTGTCCACTGAGCGTCCCAAAATCAAAGCCAATCGTGTTTTTAATAAAATCCGGAATCGGGATAATGCTAAATAGAATATCGCCACTGGCAGTGACTTGTTGCACCGCCTTAATCATGCCATTCTCGAGTGTGGCTTGCAGCAGTGTGTTGGTCGGCGGGCGATAAAAACTTTGCTGCATTTCTTCTTCGCGAGTCCACGCCACATGAACGGGCTTTCCGACAGCTGCTGATAATCGAGCGGCTTCCGGAGCAGCGCTTTGCGAACCTTTACGCCCAAAACTGCCACCCATTTGCATTGGATAAATTTTGATGGCTCGGTTGCCCGGAACGGCTTTTTTAATCGCGCTTTCGTCGGAATTGGCAGCTTGCGTGCCAACCCAGACATCAATGCTTTTTTCTTTGACATCGGCTAAAGCTGCCAACGGCTCGAGGTGAGCGTGTGCCGCAAAAGGTGTACGGTACGAAGCGCTGACAATATCGCCTTGAAGGTTTGCTTGCCCTCGGTTACGAATCACCACCCCAGTTCCAGCTTTGGCAGTCACAAGCGTGTCTAGTTCGGTCTGAGAAATACTTGTGCCACCAGTCCATGTTAGCTCGAGAAACTTTAAGGCATTGCGGGCTTGGGTACGGGTTTGGGCAACCACACCTGCAAAATTACCCGCTACATCCAGCACCACTTTGACCACACCAAATTGGATCGGGGCAAGCCCCGCGCTTGCCGTCTCGAGTTTTGCGCCAAAGCGTGGCGCTCGAGCCACAGCGCCGTACAACATTCCTTCGACTCGAGCATCCATGCTGTAGACTGGCTGCCCGATGACTTTGGATTTGGCATCAAGGCGGCTTAGGGGCTTACCGATGCTGACGAACTGAGCCTTGGCTTTTAAGGCAGGTGGGGTTTTAGGCATCACCCATTCACCTTTTTTGGCTGCCACGACTGCGCCATAACTTAAACTTTTGCTTGAATCAGTTTTTAAGCTACACAGACCGTTTTTGACCTCGATACTCGAGACATCTGCGCCCAATTGCAACGCCGCCTCAGATCGCAGCATTTCTCGCAAACTGGCTGCCATTTCTCGGATGGGTTTATACAAGTCCTTAACTGAGGTACTGCC
>JANNEE010000260.1:0-2401 GCA_031388325.1 Deinococcales bacterium | reverse complement strand
CGGTTGGGTAATTGTGAATTTGCCCGTACTCATCGAGTTCTAGTGACTCAAGTTTAGATTCGCCATGCTCGAGATGACAAAAGTACAAATTGACATCAGAAGTTAAAATGTTTTCCTCGGCAATTCGCCGTTGCAAACGCCGCAGTAAATGCTCTGAATGACTCTCAAGAATAATTTGCACCCCACGGGTTTTATAAGCATCAATAAAAATGTCGGCTAAACCAGATTGAACACTGGGATGCAAATGCAATTCGGGTTGCTCGAGAAGAATAGTAGAACCTTCTGGGACGTAATAACACAGCACCAATACGGGCAGCACTTGGGAAACACCAAAGCCAACATCGGTCAGGGAAACCTCGGGGGATTCGGGGGTTCGGCGTACCAGCACACGAAAAATGTTTGTGCCTTCGCGCAGTTCCTCGAGCCGAAAAGAATCTATTAGACCCAATTGTTTCAGTTTCTCGGCTATATAATTCTCGAGTGGGGTGTTACCGACTTTATTGCCACCAACTCGAGCCGCGAGCAGTGCTGCGATGGTATTTTCGCCAGACTTCCCAACATTTGAAGGTGCAGCCCCAGACCAAAGATAGGTTCGTTTTGGCGAATCTCGAAGTGGTCCTAAATACTGAATTCCAGACATTAAATCTGCGAAATTATTTTCAACAGCTTCGCCGATTCTATTTGGGTCGTCTAATTCTTTAAGTGGTGGTAAATAGAATTTAGTAGCCATATGTGGGGCTTCTTGTTCAGGCATTTCTGCTGTGTACTCATCCATAGTAAACTCGACTCTACTCAAACCTATTGCTTGCGAAGCCTTTCTAATCCAACTATTTAAGCAAAAACTATTTCCTCGCAACTGAAATTCAATTCCAAGTTGTAATTCACAATCGAAATTTCTGTCATGAATTACATCATCATATGAGCCTAAAGAGACTGACGATTGATCGTTGCCAAACTCGAGAATTTGCTCAGGGTCAGCACTTTTCACGCTTTGCTTCATCAGCAAAAGCGCTTGCAAGAGGCTACTTTTTCCACTGCTGTTTGTTCCAAAAAAACCTGTTATTGGGGCTAGTGCCACATTGACTTCACGCCATGACTTAAAATTCCCAAGTTGTAACGCCGTTAGCATGGGTTCATTGTACAGCCTTCTCGAGGGTAGAGTCTTTCAGAAGTGCAGGGCGACCACCAGGGTCGCGCCCTACAAGGTCATAACCATGATTTTTTGTAGGGGAGGGGCTTGTCCCCTCCTAGTTTTGGCGATAATAATTCATTCTTTCGGAGGTTCTCTCGAGGGTAATTCTAAATAAGCAACCCACGGGTTAGACTATTTTTAATGACAACGGCTCGAGTACGAATAGAAAAAATGGTTTCCGGTGGTCTTGGCTTGGCGCG
The DNA here is from genome assembly GCA_031388325.1 of Deinococcales bacterium. Classification (GTDB taxonomy): domain Bacteria; phylum Deinococcota; class Deinococci; order Deinococcales; family JAAFIG01; genus JAAFIG01. The sequence continues at coordinate 1,009 of JANNEE010000260.1, read as the reverse complement.
TACCGAAAGCGGCGTGGCGCTGGTGGCTGGGGCGTTGCCAACTGAACTGGTAGAAGTAGAACTGAAAAAAAAGCGTGGAGCGCTCGAGGGGACGCTTATTCGGGTGATTGAACCCTCCGAGTCTCGAGTCCAACCGCCGCGTGGTACACCGCCCACCGCAGATTTGGCTCATGCCAGTTACGAAGCGCAACTCGAGTTTAAGCGTGGTTTTGTTTTAGAAGCCTTGCAACGAATTGCGAAACTCGAGGATGTAGCGGTACAACCCACCAAACCGAGTTCGCTTGAGTGGCGGTATCGGTCTGGGGCGCAATATGCGCTTTCCCCTGTTGGGCTTGGCTACCGAATTCCGCTATCACACCGAATTTGGATGTTGTACGACGACCCACTTTTAATGCACGGGGTTGCCGATGGTCTAAGCAGTATTAAAGCCGCGAGTCTCGAGCCGACCATAGAAATTGCTTTTCGAGGCAGTTTCTTAACGGGCGAGGTCTTGGTTTGTTTAATCGCCAAAGAAGAACCTCACCGCTTCAAAAAAGCCGTGTATCACTTAAAAGAACTGGGCGTGGCTGGAATTAGTTATGCTTTTGCTTCGCTTGAAGGGCGCTTTCGGGCTGGCACAGAGCATCTTTGGGGGGCAGAATCTATTCTCGAGCAGTACGGCGATTACGCGGTTTCTGTAACCGCCTCGAGTTTTGCCCAAGTCAATCCTGTGGCTGCTTCAGAAATGTATCTCGAGGCAGCGCGTTTGGCTGGTACAGGCGGTTTAGCCATAGATTTATATGGCGGAAGCGGCACAATGGGTTTGCACTTGGCTAAGAATTTTGTCAATGTCAAAGTGATTGAAATTAACCCAGATGCCGTGGCAAGGGGGCAAGCCGATGCCATGCGGCTTGAAGTGGATAACATCAGTTTTACCCGAGGTGATGCTTCGCGGCTCGAGGGTATTTTTGCCGATTGCATTGTGCTTGACCCGCCAAGGGCTGGACTGGACAAGGATGTGATAACTGCT
>JANNEE010000253.1:0-2233 GCA_031388325.1 Deinococcales bacterium | reverse complement strand
AGCAGAAATTGGATACTGGATTGGGCAAGCCTTTGCTGGGCAGGGCATTATCACCAAAGCAGTCTCGAGTTTAGTGGATTACGCTTTTTCCGAACTGGGTTTGAACCGCATTCAACTCTGTTGTGCGACCGATAATCTTGCTAGTCGGCGGATAGCCGAAAAACTTGGTTTTCAGAAAGAAGGTTTGGCTCGAGAAGACAGGTTTTTACGAAGCACTAGAGTCACGCATGAAGTTTGGTCTTTACTGACAACCGATTGGCAGACCCAAGCTGTACATTTTTCAAAGTCACTTGGGAACGGTGCGGAACTGCGTTTACTCGAGTCTAAACACGTCAAGGATGTTTTTGCAGTTGTGGACAGCAACCGCGCTCATTTGCGCCAGTTTTTACCGTGGGTGGATGGCAACACAACTCAGACCCATTCCGAAGAATTTATTCAAAGTACACTCGAGCAATTTAAGGACTTTGACGGTTTAGTGGCTGGTATTTGGCAAGACAATCAATTGGCGGGTTTAATTGGAATGCACTTTATCGATTGGGAACACAAAGACACCGAATTTGGCTACTGGCTTTCTAAAAGTCACACGGGGCAGGGTTTAGTGACCAAAGCCGCCAGTGCTTTACTGGATTACATCTTTTTTGAACTTAATCTGCACCGTGTTTCTATAGCTCACGCACTCGAGAATACCGCTTCGCAAAAAGTAATCCAGCGCTTAGGATTTAAGCCCGAATCCACGGCTCGAGATGCCGAGTGGTTGTACACACGCTTTCATGACTGGCAGAAATACGGTTTGCTAAAACGCGAATGGCAAGGCTAATTCATCTCCAGCGCATGGCGTTTCAGGTCAGCTAAGGTCACAAACTCGAGGGCTTTGATGTTGGTGCTGCCCAGTCGCACAGGCGGTGCAACCCCAGCCTCGAGTGCCTCTTGCCAACGCAGGGCGCATAAGCACCAGCAATCGCCATGTTGCAGCCCAGCAAATTGATATTCTGGACGCGGGGTGCTTAAGTCGTTGCCTCGAGATTGACTAAAAGCTAAGAATGTATCGGTGACTCGAGCGCAAATCACATGCGAGCCTTGGTCGGTCTGGTCAGTGCGGCATAATCCATCGCGGAAATACCCGGTTAGTGGTTTGGTACAGCAAGTCTCGAGTTCTGAGCCAAGGACGTTTTTATTCATGACCAAGCATACCACTTGACAAAATTAACAGTGTTAAGTAAATTGATGCCGTGAATAGTATGTCCACCCGAGGAGAACGCCTGAAAAAAGGCAGTGCCTCGCGGCGGGTGCAAAATAAACGTGATTTGAAACGCCAAATTCTCGAGTCTGCCATGACTTTATTTGAAACCCACGGGTACGATGGTTTTTCGCTGCGCCAAGTTGCCGAAGCGATTGGCTATTCACCAACCACGATTTATTTGTACTTTAAGGACAAAGACGAATTACTCTTTAACATTGCCTATGAGGGTTTTCGTGATTTTGGCTTGGCGCTCCAAGCCGCCTATGACTCCTCGAGTGACCACCATGAACGGATTTGGCGAATTGGGCGAGCCTACTTTGATTTTGGCATGAACCATCCTGTTCATTACCGCCTGATGTTTATGCAGCGTGGCGAATTTTTGGCGCAAACTGCTCCGACGGGCTATACCGATTTTGTGGATTCCTTTAGCATCCTGACCAGAGCCTTGTCCGAAGGCATGGACGAAGGGAAAATTAAAGCCTTCGAGCCGCAAATGACTGGCGGTTTGCTTTGGGCTTCACTGCATGGGGTGGTTTCTTTGGTGCTGACCAATTCGCATTTGCCACCAGAGACGGCTGAACCCTTGTTCGCTTGGCAGATGCAGATTTTGCAGCGAGAACTGAGGCTGTAATTTTTTTAGCCATTACTTAACACTGTTTATTAAATTAACAATAATCAAAAGGAGAAAAACATGATTCAACAAGGACGATTTACCGCCAAACACGAAGGAGACATCGTTGTTTTTTTGATTGGCATACGAATCAATAATTGGCTCAAGTTTCGAGAATGGCTACCTGTTTTTCAAGCCATGCAGCCGATGATTGAATACCTATACCAACATCCAGAACGTGGTTTTTTAAGTGTTGAAACTTTGCTTAGCCCAAACTTTCGTCAAGTCACAATGATTCAGTATCCAATTTCTGCTTTACGATGAATCAAAGAAAAGTCAAATAAACTGACCACGCCAATCAGTTTTTCTCCTTGCCAGACACC
>JANNEE010000227.1:0-8291 GCA_031388325.1 Deinococcales bacterium | reverse complement strand
GGCAGTTCGTGCGGAAAACGTTGTCGTTCTCAAAGTGTTGGGATTTACATGTGGCGCGATTGCGGTTATTTGTACATCGCTATAATCTCGAAATCTCTGAAAACATTCTAAATTAACCCACTACCCAAAATTTGACCCATTACTCCCAGACGATCCGCTTGAGTGCTTTGAGGATTTGCAACCACCAGTATTACCAAAAGCCACCAACACCCACACCAAGGGGGCGCGGATACGACACAAGAAATTTGGGATTGGCACAGTCATCAATGTGCGTGGAACGAATCAATCTCTCGAGTTATTGGTGACCTTTGAATCTGGTGTTACCAAGCAATTACTGCACCGTTTTGCACAACTTGAATTAGCCAATGAAGGCTGAAATACACTACCCGAGCTGCCCAACTCGAGCATGACGTTGTGGGTTGGAATACAATGCTTGTGTACCATAGTCTCATTTTAGCATAATCAATTTTAGCATAATCTGAATTATGCTAGTTATATGAATTTTATTGGACGCACCCAAGAACTCATACTCTTAACTACAGAGTACAACCGCCCTCGCCCATCTTTGATTGTGCTGTTTGGCAGGCGACGTGTTGGCAAAAGCACCCTGATTCTCGAGAGTCTAAAAACCCGAGCATTTGCCTATTACCAAGCAAGTCGAATCACCGATTCAGATAATTTAACCCTCTTAAAGTTATCGCTCGAGACTGCTTTTGGGACAAGTCCGTTATTACAAAGCCTCCAAGATTGGAACGGCGTTTTTGCCTACCTCGAGTTGCTCAGTACCACCATTCCCAATCTAACACTGGTACTGGATGAATTCCCGTACCTTTGCGAAACCAACCCCTCTTTACCGAGCCTGATTCAAACCGCTTGGGATAGGATTACACGTTCAGGCGCACATCTGAGCTTGGTTTTGTGTGGCTCGAGTATCGGCTTTATGGAGGATTTACTTAGCGAACGTAACCCCCTACGCGGACGACAAAGCCAGACACTAGACTTACAGCCACTGGGGTATCGTGAAATTGCAGCTTGGGTACCCAACTGGAAAGCGGAACAGCAAATCATGCTGGCTGGAATTCTCGGTGGAATGCCGTACTACCTTTCATTTATTGACCCAACCCACAATCTCGAGCATAACCTAAAAGCCATCATTCTCGAGCGCGGCGCAGCCCTTTTCAACGAACCAGAGCATTTATTACAAGCCGAACTGCAAAGCCCAAATCGTTACGCCAGTATTCTTCATGCTGTAGCAAAAGGTTGCCATGACTGGGGTGAAATCCTTGGACGGGTAAAAGATTTCAAAGATGGCGCTCAACTTGCGCCATACATCAAAAAACTCGAGACCCTGCGTTTACTAGAAATCAAAAAATCATTTGATGCCAAACCCAAGGACCGTAATCAACGTTACTACCTCAGCGATCCTTTTCTGCGCTTTTGGTATCATTTTGTCTTGCCCAACCGCAGCGCCCTCGAAGCTGGACATCACGAAGCAGTTTTTCAACACGCGATTCAACCTTTTTTCGATGATTTCATGGGGTTAGCCTTTGAAGAAATTTGTCGTCAGTACACTCGGTTACACCTCCAAGAGATTTTAGGTCTACCAAGCCAAGCAGTAGGACAAATATGGGCAAGTGATCATGACCTTGACGTAGCAGGTATTTTACTCGATGGACGCTTCTTATATGGTGAATGCAAATGGTGGAAAGATTTGGTTGGCGAAAATGTTCTCAACCGATTAGAAGAAACCTCGAGTCAACACCGAACCGAACCGCCAATCAAGTTGTTATTCTCAAAATCTGGTTTTACCAAAGCACTCGAGCAACGAGCCAAGACTGACCCGAATGTGCTGCTGATTTCACTGCCAAAGCTGCTCAAAGGGACTGCTACGAAACGTGTGCGAAGAAGTTCTTAAATCCGCACTTTTGATCAACCAACTGCCCAACTCGAGATTTGTTTCTGCTCGAGGTCAAAGCGCACCCCGAGTTTAACGATGGGTCTCGAGATACCGCTCGCATATCTTGCAGTTTCGATTTGCTTTAAGGCTTCTTCAACAGTTCCACTAATCTTATACTCGAGAATAATGCTGTGGGTTGGAGTTTCAACAAGAGTATCCATTCGTCCAAGACTGGTTTGAACCTGACTTTGAGTTCTAAAGCCTGTGCTGAGAAGCATGATATGCACCAGACTGTGAACAAAGATTTCTTGGCGCGGGAAGATTTCGTAAGGCACAGCCGCCAAAGTTCGGTTAATCGCCGCAAAAAACGTATCCCAATCCAGCTTAACCAAAGCCCGTTGTAGCTCGAGACCGATCTGGGTGGCACTCGAGGGAACAAGGTTGGCATACTCTTGTAGTAAGCTGCTTGAGAAAGCACGTCGAACTTCTTCATTGGGGTATTTGAGTTGGTAAATCAGTTGTTCGCCCACCGTAGTCTTTTGGGAAATGGTTAGATACCCCGTTTGAAACATCAGGCTAATTGGGTCGAGCTGAAGTTGTTACCAAGTTATTAAGACACCAACAATGCCTGAGCTTCTTGCTCGAGCCGGACAACCCCTTGGGCTTTAGCAAGTTCAAAGGCTTCTATTGCAAGACTCCTATCATTATCTTTTTGGGCAACCAACAAAAGCGTGCGTAAAAGTAACGGCTGATGTGTCGTGGCTCGAGCCTCAGTTAAGGCGTTGCGGGCAAAACTCCCAATTTTGGTAATCGCATACAGGCTGATGAGCGCCCGTATTGTGGCGGTGCTGTCTTTGCCACTTCTGGCACGTTTGAAGGCGCGTTCTGCCATCTCGAGGGCTTTTTGTTTTGCTCCCCAAATGGCATGGCTATGGGCAAGAACCGCGAGGGTTAAAGCGCTGGCTTCTTCGGATAGCACCTCGCTAATACCAATCGCTTGACCAAGTAAGATAACCGCTTCTTTGGGTTCTGTACCCTCTAAAATGGCTTGTTGCAGCTTTGCCTCCCCAGCAATGGTCTTAGCAGACATGGCAAGAAAACCATCTCCGGTTGTTCGCGCCTCGAGAAAAGCGGCTTCGCAATTTTCTAAACACGCAGAAAAACGCTCTAAGAAGCACAAAGCATTGGCTCGGTGCAACAACGCCCAGCCTCGAGAATCACCGTTTGGCAGGGTTTTAAGGGCAGTCAGTGCCTCTTCTAACCGCCCTAGCCGTACCAGGGCAGCCACATAATTAACGCTTGCCTCGAGTTTGGCTTCTAGCTCGAGTAGCGGCAGGACTTTTTCTATTTGTTGGGCAGTCTCGAGAATCCGTTTGCGTCGCCAATGAAATTTTGCAAGTTCTAAACCCAGTAAACCCGCAAATCTAGGCTCGAGTTTTTCTTGTTCGGCTTGCACATACCTCAGATTTTTTTGGGCTTCCTCGAGTCGTCCGTTTTCCTCGAGTCCAGCCGCATTTTCGAGCAGTGCAACCAAGAAAATTCGGCGCAAATCAAAGCGTTCTTGAACTAACCAATCTTTATCTTCTGGTGTTATTGGCTCGAGATTCGGGGCAAAATCTCCTTTTAGGCTGTGCAGTGTTTTAAGATTGTCGCTACTGGCGCGGTACAGCAACACATCCGAAGCGCACTCGAGCCGCCACATCTTGCCAATTTGTTCAATATACGGCGCAAAAACACTTAAATTGGTGGGTAAAACAATTTCTATTGGTGTATCGCTGCAAGCCAGTCGGACAAGGCAAAAAAGTAATTCAGGTGCGGGTTCAACAATAGCATCATTGATTTTAAATTCAAGCCTACCCAACAAGCGAACCGATAACATGACGCGATGCTAAGGCTTATGTTTGTACCCTGCTAGGGACAGATTTGCAAAAGTCCTCAAAAAGATGTATACTGTATACAATGTCAAACCGAGATGCCTTATTCGCCCGTCCGCAATTGGTGCGAAATGAAGTCTACGAGCATCTAAAACTAGAGATTTTATCAGGTATTCTCGAGCCGAACAGCAAACTTGCCGAAATACCACTCTCAGAACGCCTTGGGGTCAGCCGTACTCCTGTGCGTGAAGCGGTGCAACGCCTCGCCCAAGATGGACTGGTGTTAATAGAAGCCAACAAAGGCGCAAAGGTACGCGGCATCAACGCCCAAGAAATCGAAGAAATTTATGCGGTACGAGAAGTGCTGGACGGACTGGCTGCCAAACTAGCCGCCCAGTACCACACCCAAAAACACTTAAAAAATATGCAAACCGCCCTTGAAAAACTCGAGAATGCACCCAGCACCGCCTACACCGAACAAGTGGCTGCCGACCTCGAATTTCACAATGCCATCGCTGCCGCCAGTGGCAACCACACACTCGAGACAACGCTGCACAGCCTCGGGCAGAGTGTCGCCCGTGTCAAATTATTAACAAGACAAACCAATCAAAACCAAGTCACGCAAGATTCACACCACGCCATTTTTGAAGCGATTGCCAACAAAGACCCAGAAGCTGCCGAATTCGCGGCTCGAGAACACGTCCGAGTTTTTAGACAACTCCTCCTCAATTCATTCAAAGGAAATCAAGATGCTTGACCAATACTACCGTGCAGCAGTGCTTGGAATCGCCAACGCCGAACCGATTAAAAACCTTGTGCAGACCCGTGGTTTTGGGCTTGCCAAGCGCTTTGTGGCAGGTAACGAGCTTGAGGACGCGATTAAAGCCGTGGAAACACTCGAGCAAGACGGGGTTCATGGCATACTGGATTTACTCGGCGAGATGATTAGCAGCAAAGAACAATCCGACCCATTTGTACAAAAAATTCTCGAGATTTTCCCTGCAATAGCGGGTAAAACCTTTCCGAAATATGTTTCGATTAAACTCTCTCAGTTGGGCTTGGATGTCTCTAAAGACCTTGCCATCACAAACGGGCGCAATATCTTAAAAGCCGCTCGAGAAGTTGGTGCTTTTGTTCGCATAGACATGGAAGATAGCCCTCGAGTAGACGCAACTTTAGAAGTTTTTCGCACCCTGCGTGAAGAGTTTGACAATGTAGGACTGGTTTTGCAAGCCATGTTGCGGCGCATCGAAAAAGACTTGGAAGATTTAAGCGACCTTAAGCCCAATTTACGCATTGTCAAAGGTGCATACCTCGAGACACCAGAACATGCCTACCCAGAAAAAGCTGTCATAGACCACCAATACCGACGACTGGTCTACACCAATCTCGAGAAAGGCAACCATACTGCAATTGCCACGCACGACCACAACATTATAGACGACATGAAACGCTTTACAACGGAAAGCAAAATCCCCAAAGAACAATTTGAATTTCAGTTACTCTACGGAATTCGCCGCGACCTGCAAAAGCAACTGGCATCTGAGGGCTACACGGTTCGGGCATATATTCCTTATGGGCATGACTGGTACGCCTATTTCTCGAGGCGAATAGCCGAACGCCCAAGCAACGCGCTATTTGTGCTACGCGGCATGATTGGTGGATAAAGTGAATTGCATCGCAGCTAGGACACAATTAAGACAAAGCGTTTAGAAACCAAAATCGAAGAAAAGGCGTAAAGTAAATTATGAAAACTTTTAGTCTCAAAAAAAGTTTAGTGCCGCTCTGGTTCACCATTGCAATCTTGAGTTTTTTCGGATTGCTGGCATTTTTTCCCGAAAAAGCCAACACGACTCCTGTTGTTACATACAGTATACTTTTAAGCCTAGGGCTTTTATTTATCCTATTTTACTTCCGCAGTCAAAACAGTAAAATCGTGCTTTCTGGCACTGAATTACAAATTTTTGGTGATTTAACTAATTTCAAAACCAAACTCGAGAATTTAGAACTACAAAACGCCAAAATAATTAACCTTAAACTCGAGCATTCGCTGCACGCCACACTACGAACTTGGGGTGTCGGACTACCAAAATACGCTACTGGATGGTTTTTATTAAAGAATCAGCAGACAGGGTTTTTATTCGTTACAGATGATACTGAAGTGGTTCATATCCCAACCAAAGACCATCAAAATCTGTTGTTATCTCTCGAGAATCCAGAAAGTTTTGTTGCCGCTCTCAAGGAAGCCAGTGCAAATCCTTAACGCCGCCCAAACCAAAGCGGCTCTCCCCTATTCGAGCCTTGCCAATACAGTGCGCGAAGTGCTGCAAGACGAATCTGCTTTTGCGCCTGAGCGCAGTCGGCTCGAGTTACCAAATGGTGTGCTGCTGCTGATGCCTGCCAGAGACTCGAATTACGCGGTCACAAAACTGGTCACAGTTCACTCGAGCAACACGGTCTTACCCGCTATTCAAGGCGAAGTGATTCTGATGAATGCCCACACGGGCGAACGGTTGCTTCTGCTGGATGGTGTGACTGTCACAGCACGGCGCACCGCAGCCGTGAGTTTACTGGCGGCTCAGACTCTTGCGCCAAATAAAACTGGGAATTTACTGATTGTTGGCAGTGGCACACAAGCCCGAAGTCATCTCGAGGCATTCAAAGAGAACTTGGACATTGCACAAATCTGGATTACTTCAAGGAACTTTGCAAGAGCCTTAGCACTAGCAGAAGAATACGGGGTTATGGCTGTCCCTCGAGCCAAAGAAGTGATTGACCAAGCCGATTTTATTTGCACCACGACAAACGCCTCGAGTCCAGTTATCCCAGAAAATGTTAAGCCTACCGCTTTTATTGCTGCTGTTGGTGCGTACCGCCCAGACATGCTCGAGATTCCATTTAGCCTTACCCACCGCGCTCGAGTCGTGGTGGATGATTTAATTGGAGCGCACACCGAGGCAGGAGATATTATCCAAGCGGGTTTAGATTGGGCAAAGGTGGAATCATTGCAATCGGTGCTGCAAATGACTCAAGCGCCTGTTCTCGAGCAACCTGTATTGTTCAAAAGCGTTGGCTGTGCCTTGTGGGATTTAGCGGCGGCAAAACTGGCTTACTCGAGCCTCGGGAATCTGCCATGACCGAAAACAATAATTTTGTTCACCCTTCTATAAACCAAAATCTTTACCCGCTCGAGATTACGGCACTGGTTGAAAAATCACTTTTTGAAGATAAGCGTGTTCGTGTCACCGATTTAGAGGGTTTGGTAATTAAAGATTTTAAGCCCGGCGCGGCAACTCGAGCCAGAATCACGGCGCAGAATCTGAGTAAAACCGAGTCCAAGCCGATGCTTGTTTGGTACGGGCGTTTGGTGGCGTTGCAAGCCAATTCAAGTGGTAAATTTTCTAATTATTTGCACGAAAAAATCTAACTTGATTTATTTAGGAAAAGGAGCAAAATGGTATGATGAGCCTAGCCGAAGTCAAAGAACGAGTAACTGAACTCTCACAGCAAGAACGTGCTGACTTACAAGCGTTTCTACTGAGCTTAGAAGTAGAAGAATTAAGCCCACAATGGCTCACTGAGATTGAGCGTCGTCGTGCAGATTTTCATTCTGGAAAAGTCAAATTTTTAACCCATGACGAGGTTTTCGCATCAACTCGAGTTAAAGAGTGAAGCCGTTATACCATCCAGATTTTCTTGAGGAAATGCTGTCCTTATCAAATCAGTTTCAATCAGATGGTTCAAATCCTTTTACAATTGCGCTCGAAGAAACAATTGCAGATGCTTGTTTGTTCCCCCATGCTGCACCCAAAACCCAGATTGATGGTATCCGCAAAAAGACTGTTGGAAAATACGAATTTCATCTGATTTATGAAGTTCAAGCCGATACAATCTTGTTCTTCGCCATAGCCCATAAACGCCGTCATCCTTTTTACTGGATTCACCGCCTTGATTCATAAGGCTTTAGGAGTAACTATGAACCTTCCAGAGTACCAATGCGAACCGTACACCGATTACACCCACCCAAATCACGCGGCTGCCTACCGCCAAGCGATAGCGGCAGTCTCGAGCGAACTTGGCAAAGATTACCCACTTATCATTGGCGACCAAAAAATCATGCTCGAGGATAAGGTCGTTTCGCACAATCCGTGTAAGCCATCTCAGATTATTGGGCAAGTCTCGAGTGCCACCAAAGAACACGCTGACCAAGCCATGGAAGTCGCCTATAAAGCCTTTGAAACATGGAAGAACACCTCCCTCGAGACTCGGGTAGCCGTGTTGGTCAAAGCCGCCGCCATCATTCGTGAGCGTAAACTCGAGTACAACGATTGGCTGACCTATGAAGTTGGTAAAAACTACGCCGAAGCCGTAGGCGAAACCGCCGAGGCAATTGATTTTCTCGAGTATTACGCCCGTAGTGCGCTTAAAATTTGTAAGCCGATTCAGACCTATCAAATGGCTGGCGAGTCTGACCGTGCCGAATACATTCCGCTTGGTGTGGGTGTCAGCATCACCCCTTG
>JANNEE010000208.1:0-3990 GCA_031388325.1 Deinococcales bacterium | reverse complement strand
AAAAAGAATGTCTATTCGTCCTGAACTTACGCCTTACGAATTGGGGTTAAGCAAGGTTTTTCAAAAACAACTGGATCATTTATCTGACCAAGATTCTGAACGGGTATCATCGGCTTTGCAACGACTAGCATTTGAAGGTTTCGGCGATGTCAAAGATGTGGGTGATGATATGAACGGGGCTTTTCGTTTGCGTGTCGGTTCGTTGCGAATTTTTTTTGATATAGAAGGTAGAAGAATCATGGTTCGTACCCTTGAGAAGCGCGGCGAAGCCTATAAACGCCGTTCGAGGAATAAATGAATTACTTTGAACCTGTCACGCTCGAGGGAAAACACATTCAGCTCGAGCCACTAAATCCCGAAATTCATGCTGCGCCGATGTACGAATTCTTTGAATCTCAAGTCACCGAATTCTTGTCTCGAGGTGGTACGCCAGTAAAGACCGCAACCGACTTACAAGCCCATCTTGAGTTACTAAATGCCATTCCTAAGCGCCTTAACTGGGCAGTGCGGATACTGGGGACGAACGCAATTGCTGGGCGAATTTCGTACTCAGAAATTAACGAAGCTAGTAAATGGCTCGAGATTGGCACGATGCTGATGCCGGCTTTCTGGGGCAGTTTAGCGAATCCAGAAGCGAAATTACTGCTGATGACGAGGGCGTTTGAAGTCTTACAAGTCAATCGGGTGCAATTTAAGGTGGATGTTCGCAATCAGCGCAGTCAAGGCAGCATGGCAAAACTTGGGGCGGTGCGTGAAGGCGTGTTGCGCCAATATCAAATTCGTGCCGATGGTTTTGTGCGTGACAGCGTGATATACAGCGTTTTACGTTCCGAATGGCTCGAGGTAAAACACAAACTCGAGGTTCGAGTGCAATAATGAGTTTTACTTGTCCAGCTTGTGGTTTTATGGCAAACTAAACCATGACCCCAGAAGAAGCTTGGCTCGAGCCTGTGCAAATTAAAGGCAAACACATTCGTCTCGAGCCGCTAGACCCTGCGCTTCACGCCGCACCAATGTTCGAGTTCTTTGAGCCTCGAGTGACGACGTTTTTAGGTCCAAGCAGCAGTATCCCAATTGAATCGGTAGAAGCCATGCAAGCCCATCTCGAGCAGCAAGTTTCACGTTCTGGCTGTGTTCATTGGGCAGTGCGGATGATCAAAACTGGGGCTGTGGCTGGACGGGTTTTATTTGCCGATGTGCAGGTAGCCAATGCTTGCCTTGAAATTGGTACGGTCTTAATGCCCGCTTTTTGGGGTGGTTTTGCCAATGCTGAAAGTAAGTTGTTATTGTTGACAAGGGCTTTTGAGCTTCTGGGGGCAAATCGGGTTCAATTTACAGTGGATTCGGAAAATCTGCGTTCAATGGCTGCCTTACAAAAAATCGGGGCAATCAAAGAGGGTCTGCGTCGGCAATGCCGAATTCGCTCGGATGGTTCGGTACGTGACCATCTGGTGTTTAGTATCATTAAGTCCGAATGGGCTATGGTCAAAGCAAATCTCAAAACTCGAGTAGGCTGATTCCGCCCAGTGAAGGTAAGCTCATCCGTGGCGAGAAGGTAGGCTCATCCGTTAGTACGACGACAAATCCCAGTTAAACCGCGTAAAATACGTTCATGAGTGTTGTTCTCGAGGTTAGTCACCTCTCTAAAAAATATGGGACTCGAGCGGCGGTAGACGATGTTTCGTTTACCTTAAATTCGGGTGAAGTGGTCGGGTTTCTAGGTCCAAACGGGGCGGGTAAAACCACAACCATGCGAATGATTGCGGGCTTAATCAGTCCGACGGGTGGCAATGTCAAATTGCTTGGTAAGTCCGTACCGAGCGATGCCTTAAAGCACATGGGGGCAATGATTGAAGAACCTTCGTTTTATCCCTATCTTTCTGGGCGCGATAATTTGCGTTATGCCGCCAAGTTACACGGTGGCATTTCTGAATCCCGCATCGAAGAAACCCTTCTTTTAACCGGTATGAAAGCCAGAGGCGCAGACCGTGTTGCCAAGTACAGCCAAGGAATGCGGCAACGCCTTGGACTGGCTCGAGCGCTGCTTTCTAGCCCAAAGTTACTGATGCTCGACGAACCCGCCAACGGACTTGACCCCGAAGGGATTGCCGAACTGCGCGAAGTGATTAAGAGCTTTGGCGACCAAGGGATTACGGTTTTTGTCTCGAGTCATATTTTGTCCGAAGTCGAAAAATTTGCCCCTCGAGTGCTGATTATCAACAAAGGCAAGTTACTGCGTGACAGCAGTACCCATGATTTACGCCCAAGTGCTGATGTAGACGGCTTAGACAGCACCTATCATCTCGAGACCACCGATGCAAGCAAGGCGCTTGAAGTGCTGCGCCGCGAACCCTACATTCAAAGCCTCGAGTTAATGCAAAGTGGTCTATCTTTTCGTGTGCCGAAAGCCGCCGCCTACCGACTTGCGCCGCTTTTGGTGCAGGGCGGGGTGATGTTCACGCAACTTAAACGCCATGAACAAATTGGGGCATCAACGGACTTAGAAAGCCTGTACTTAGAAGTGATTGGCGACCAAGGCAACGCTGGAGGGGTGAAATAATGCTCGAGATGATTGGGGCTGAAGTTTTTAAGGCGTTTAAGAAAAAACGTTTCTGGGTTTTAATTATTTTATTTGGCATCATTGCGCCGCTCATTCAGTTAGTCACAGCAGGTTTTGTGACCAGCCGAGTTTCGGGAACAGTCGTGGACACAGGCGACGCAGTGGCAAAAGCCATTTCCGAGATTGCTTCGCCTTACAGTTTGGCACGCAACGGCATTGGTGGTTTACTGCCCTTAATGCTGCTGCCTTTAGCCGCCGTGGTTGGGATTTTCTTGGTTGGCGAAGAACGCACCTTTAAGATGTGGAAAACTATTTTGGTGGCAAATCCAGACCGAATGCGGGTTTTGGCTTCTAAATTTATTACGGGAATGCTGATTCTAGGTTCAATTATTGTTTCTGGAATTCTAGGCGGGGTTGTTTTTGGGGCAATTGCCATTCCACTTGGGTTTGCCTCGAGTTTTGCTGGGGATTGGGGTAGTTTTTTCTTAATTGCCTTCTTGCAATGGCTGGTCTTAGCTGCGCCGCTTGCACTCGGGTTTTTAATCAGTTGGTTATTTGCCTCTCCTGCCCTCGCGGTGATTGGTGTAGTGGTGCTACCTTCCTTAATCGAGGGGATTTTAACTGCCAGTATCGTTTTTCAATTAAACCGTGTCTCGCCCTTAAATGCTGCCTTTCAAGCCGATAGACTGCGCCAAACCCTCGAGGAGTGGACACGCTTTTTCTTTACGCCAAACCTGAACTTGGGACAGCGTTTAATTGGACAATCTTTACAAAATTCTGGCTTAGGTGAATTTATCCCCAGTAATGTGCTACCTGTTCTCGAGTGGGATAAAATCTGGTGGTCAGTTGGCGCGGCGGGTGTGTACGGGCTTATTTTTGCTGCAATTATGGTTTGGAGTTTTAGAACAAGGGACATTCACGAATAAGTAAGTTCAAAAGCGGCTTGGTACTGCCCAACTTCTAAACCCGCATGATTTTTTAGGATTGGAGCTTGCCATGCGCTTAAGGCTTCGGGGTGACTCAGCACCCCCAGTTGCGTCAGAACCCCATGCAGTGCCACTTCCAGCACCCGTTCCGAACCATCCTCGATTTTTGTGGCAATGCCAAGGTTGCCATATTGAGAATCACGCACAGCCATTAAATTAATCGCTTCCGCCCCGATTTTAGAAACCAAGTTGTTCTGGCTCTGCATCAAAACCGTATCGGTGCGGTTTGTTCCAGCAATCAAATGCGGATGCGCTCGCATGGCGTTGTATGCCAACTCAAGACCACCTTCGTAATCGGGTAAACGTTGTGGTTCGGCTAATCGCGCCATGCCAAGGGCTGCCTTCTCGAGCGAGACTTGATAACACGGCACACTACAACCATCTATGCCAATGCCAAGTTCTGGTGTGGCAAAACAACTTTTTATAACAGCTTGAATTTCTTGT
>JANNEE010000199.1:0-15255 GCA_031388325.1 Deinococcales bacterium | reverse complement strand
TCGCCCGGACGCACCGCCACCACATCGCCGACCAAGACTTGCTCGAGTGGGACTTCAAGTTCTTGGTTAGCACGTACAACCCGTGCAGTTTTGGCTTGTAAACCCAGCAAGGCTTTCATGGCTTGGCTGGTACGCCCTTTGGCAATGGCTTCAAGGTATTTGCCCAATAAAATAAGGGCAATCACCACACCAGCCGCCTCAAAGTAAACAAACCGACCGTTTTCTGGGACAACGCCCGGCACAAAGGTCTCGAGCAGCACCACAGCAAGGCTATACCAGTAGGCGGCGCTTGTACCCAGCATCACCAAGCTGTTCATGTCGGGGTTTTGGTGTAGTAAAGCCCTCCAACCTGAAAGCAAAAAACGTCTTCCGGGCAAAAAATAAATTGGTGTGGCTAAACCAAGCATCACCCAGTCCCAAACCTTCATTGGGGCAACTTGCATCAAGCCCATCATGGCGGGCATATAAAGCATTGGAATCATTGCCAGCAACAGCAAAGGAACAGCAAAGGCAGTGGCGATGGTTAAATCCCTTTTCAGGTGAGCGATTTCGGCTTCACGGGCTAAACGTTCGGTATCGGTTTGGTCTTGTCCAGATTGTGACTCGAGAATGCCGTAACCAGCATCCTCAACTGCGGTTTTGAACTGGCTCTGAGCAATGTTGCCAAGGTACTGCACCGAAGCATGCTCGGTGGCTAAATTGACGGTGGCAGTCAGCACCCCGTCTACTTTTTGCAGCGCTCGCTCGACCCGTCCGACACAAGCTGCACAGGTCATGCCTGTAATCGCTAATTCAGTTTGTTGGGTGCGGACTTCATAGCCAATATCTTTGATTGTTTCAAAAATGGCTGGCACGGTAACTTGGCTTGGGTCGTAGTGGATACTGGCACGCTCGGTGGCTAAATTGACGGTGGCAGCCATAACCCCCTCGAGTTTTTGTAAGCCACGTTCGACCCGTCCTACACAAGCGGCACAAGTCATACCACCTACGCTAACTTCTATTTGTTGGTTGTTTTGAATGGATGATGTGGTCATGGGTTTCTCCTAATCCCCCCTAGGGGATATTACTGCCAAAACAATACGCTTAGTGGATTCTCTTAGTCAAGTCGGCTAAAATACATATTTATTGCAGTTTTGACGACTTGTAAAGCGTAATCTTCTCAAGTAAACTACAAGTACCCCCATAGGGGATAAAGGAGAAAACAATGACCATTGAATTAAAAGTTTCTGGCATGACTTGCGGACATTGCCAAACCGCCGTCAGCAAAGCCCTACAATCGGTATCTGGGGTTCAATCCGCGAGTGTTGATCTGGCAAACGGTACTGCCAAAATAGAAGGTGAGTATCTTGACCCAATAGCCCTGATTTCAGCCGTGATAGACGAGGGCTACGGTGCGGGTATCGCCTGATGGAACACGAACAGATGTGTATGCCACTCGAGTCGCGCAAACGCGCCATACGGCGTTTGGCAATTGCTAAAGGGCATCTCGAGAGCATCCAGCGAATGCTCGAGAACCCCGATGTCTACTGCGTGGATGTTCTGCGCCAAATCAAAGCTGTTCAAGGGGCATTACAAGGGGCTGGCGAAGTTGTTTTGCGTGGGCATCTCGAGGCGCATGTGGCGACAGCCGCCGCAAGGGGTGATGCTTCGGAAATGGTGGATGAAGTCATGGAAGCGATACGGCTTCACTAATGTGTTAGCGGATGGTAATTGTCAAGATACGAAAGTGTACCCATTCCAGAATCTCGATCACCACCGATGTCTACCGTCAAATTAGGCTCGAGGAGAAACGAGCCAAAATGATTGACTTCTTCGCGGGTAAAAAAATTACTAAAAAGCCCGAGTAAATTCTACTGTGCAACTTTGCACAAAAAATGGCTCGAGCCGCTATACCAATCTAGGGTGCAAACAAAAAGACCCTGTTAAAAACAGGGTCTTTTTTGGTGGCGAGAGCCGGGCATGATCCGGCGACACTACGATTTTCAGTCGTATGCTCTACCAGCTGAGCTATCCCGCCTTGGTAAAGACTTGCGTTGCTTTTTCTAAAAAGCCCGAGCGAACTCGGGCTTAAAAGTGGCGGACCGGACGGGATTTGAACCCGCGACCACCCGCGTGACAGGCGGGTATGCTAACCGCTGCACCACCAGTCCAAGGCAATGCTGCTCTCTCGAGCGGCGAGGAGTATACAAGGCAGTGGCGAGACTGTCAACTGCCGTGTGCTGGATTCGAGTATGAACAAAGCGGATTCTGGTTAGGGAATCCGCTTTTGATGTTATGCACAGCCTGAAGCTCCGTTACTCGAGGTAGGTGAGTAATCCGTTACTCGAGGTAGGTATAGCCCACCAGTTCTTCGTCGTAATGCTCCAAGAAGCTCTCGCCTTCATCTGTGCCAACCACTTTCATGGCAACACTGCGGTCTACTTGTGAGCGCATACTCGAGAAGAGTTGTGGTGCGGTGTAGCCCATGCCTTCGATTAAACGCCGAGCTTTTTGACCACGGACAAATAAATCTATTTCGTACTCGCCGTTGTCCTCGACTGTCACATGAACTTCGTTGACTTTGCCAAACAGGTTATGGTCGCTGCCCAAGACATCTTGGTATGCGCCAACCAAAAAGACCCCAAGGTAATACGGTTGCTCTGGATTAAATTCATGCAGCGCAATCGCTTTTTTGACATCGCGCAGGTCTATAAACTTGTCTATTTTGCCATCTGAATCGCAAGTAATATCCACAATCGTACCGAGTTTGGTGGGGCGTTCCTCGAGCCGAGAAAGCGGCACAATTGGAAAAAGTGCATCTATTGCCCAGTGGTCTGGCAGGCTTTGGAATAAACTAAAATTACAGATGTACTTGTCTGCCAAGAGCGGCGGTAAATCCTCGAATTCTTCTGGAACGTATTTTGGGTCGGCTTCCTCGATGACTTTCAGCACTTTTTGCAAAATTCGGTTAAACAATTCTTCGCTTCTGGCGCGGTCACGCAAGTTCAGATACCCGAGGTCATAGAGCGTGTGCATTTGAGTCTTGGAGTCCACGGCATCGTTGTACATCTCCGAATAGTTTTTTAAGCTGATATTTTCATAAATCTGCTCTAAATCTTTGACCAAATCATGGGAGTCGGGGTCTCTAGGGGCAAGGTCGGCTGGGTAACGGGTTGGTCCGGTCACATCTAAAACCGGCAGCACCAGCACGGCATGATGAGCCGTTAAAGCCCGTCCAGACTCTGAAACAATAATTGGGTAAGCACTTTCTTCTAGTTCCGCCCCTTTGCAGGTCTCGAGAACACTGTAGACCACATCTTGGGCATATTCTTGCAAGGTGTAATTGGCACTCGAGTAAAAGGTGGTTTTGCTGCCGTCGTAATCTACAGCCAGTCCGCCACCAACATTGAGGTACTTAATCCCCACGCCAAGCTCACGCAACTCGGCGTAAGTCTGAGCGGCTTCACGCACCGCCACTTTAATACGGCGAATATCGGTCAGTTGACTGCCAACATGACAATGTAGCATTTGCAAAGAATTTTCGAGACCCAAGCCTTTTAAGCGGTTGACCACAGCCAACAATTCGGTAGCGTTCAAACCAAATTTCGCGCCGTCTCCACCAGATTCTTCCCATTGTCCACTGCCTTTGGCATGTAGCTTAAAACGCACTCCGACCACAGGTTTGACCCCAACTTCTTTGGCAATCCGCAGCACCCGCTCGAGTTCTGAGAATTTTTCTAAGGTAATCACGACGTTCTTACCAAGTTTTCTGCCCCAAAGCGCAAGACGCACAAAACCATCGTCTTTGAAGCCGTTACAACACAAAAGCGCCTCTGGATGAAGTTCTTGGGCTAAACACAAAGCAAGTTCGGCTTTAGAACCCGCCTCGATGCCGTGAGCAAATTGCCGTCCCGCTTTGGCAATGGTCTCGACCACCACGCGGCGCTGATTAACTTTAATCGGAAAAACACCTTGGTACGTTCCGGGGTACTTATATTCTGCGATTGCCGAAGCAAATGCCGCGTTCAGACCAGCTACCCGAGACTCAAGAATTTGCGGAAAGCGAATAATCACAGGCAATGCTTCATCGCGCTTTTTAAGTTCCTCGAGAATCGCCGTTAAAGGCACAGAAGCACCATTTTGGGTTGGGGTTGCCTCCAGTAAGCCAGCTTCGCCAACACGGTAATAGCCACCAGCCCAACTTGGCACACCATAAATTTCGGCGGCATCGGTGATGGTGAAACGTTCAAGGGTTTTCAATTTTGTATCCTCCAAGTAAATAAACTGTGAAAGTATACAAAAAATTGTGTGAAATGGGTGTCAGCTTGTGGCTCGAGATACCAAAAAACTCGAGTGATTGTTCACTCGAGCCTTGATTCTGGTCATTTAGGCTTTTGGTTTAGTTAAACGCCATAAGCCAAGCATGATGATTGCGCCCAGTCCAGCAATAATTGCCGTGATATTACGGAAAAACTCGACGGTTAAGGCTTGGAGCGGATAAATATTGTTGTCTTTGAGGTACTTATCGCTCACGTAACGCAAACCGTTTTCGCCTGTTTTCTCGAGGAAGGCATTTTGATCGTTAATAATCAGGCGTTGCGGACTGCCAATTGGTTTACCGACTTCGTTTTCTGCGCCAAATAATGCGGCTACACCGGCTTCCTGAATTTCGATACGTTGGGCTAAAACCGCATTTTGGGTGATGACACTCGAGACCACAAAACTACCGATTAGCACAAGTACAGCAGTAATGGCTAAACCGAAAAAAACTGGGCGCAGTCTCGAGAACATATTTTATTTATCCGTTGCCACAACAGCTCGAGTAATCTCTATGCTGTCATTAACACGTCCTGCGCCAATGGCTGGGTGCTTAACGCCAAAATCCGAGAGTTTAACTTTGAATTTGGTGCTTAAGGCTGCCACATTACCTGCAAAACCCATGCTTTTGGTGACTTCGCTGGCATTGGTGATTTTTAAGGTGGCGGTGGTGGTCAAACGCTTGGTGATGCCTTTCATGGTTAATTCGCCAGTCACGGCGTAATTGTTCCCCGAAGTGTTGCGGACGCTGGTGGCGACAAATTTAATCATGCCGTCTTTATCAAAGTTAAACCAATCAGCACTACGCATGTGTTCGTTGCGTAAGGCTACACCCGTGTCAATGCTCGCCCCGTCCACAATAATTGTACCACTACCAGTTTTTGTGGCAGCATCAAAGTTGATTGTGCCAGTGATTTTGCTGGTGCGACCTGTCCAGTTTTCAATGTCGGTTTTGTTCTCGACGGTGGCGACACTAAAGCGTTCATCGGCAACGATTTTCCAAGCGTTACTTTGGGCTTGGGCAATTGCAGCGACGGTCAGGGCAACAACAGCACTGGCTAACATTACTTTTTTCATAGATGGTTCTCCTTGTGCCTTAACAGGCATTTTGACTTTCGGCTAAACCGAAGTAAATACAATTTCGCAAAATTATTAAGTTGGGTGTGTCAAGCGCTTAACACAATTGAACAATCACTTGGGTTGATTCGTATACTTTTTATGGCTGCCATGAAATTTGGGATTATAGAAAAACCAACCTTTTACCAACAAATTGCTCGAGTTTTAGGGATTCAAACACCGCCATCAGTTTTAGTTCATTCTGAAGCGTGGGTGGTGCAGAATACCAATTGGGGACCGAAACTGAGTGTTGACGAAATGAAACTGATGGGTAGCATTTGTCCGCCACGTCCGTACCGCAAGGGCGAATTTATTTACCGTCAAGGCGACCCTGCCGATACAATGTTTATTCTGCTCGAGGGGCATGTCAAAGTGGCTTTACCCAATGAACGGGTGGTGGCAGTTTGTGGACCCGATGATTTTTTTGGCGAATCTTTTTTGACCAATTCCGTACAGCGCTTAACTAATGCTGTTTGTTTAAGCCTAAAAGTGCTTGCCTGCCCGATTTCTCGAGACCAATTTTTAAGTGTGGCAAAAAATATCCCAAATGTTGCTCTGGCATTTGCCACGGTTTTATCAGAACGCAACCGCACCCTTGAACTCGAATTGCAACGCGCCAGCTTACCTGCCGAAGCCAGATTGGCAGGTAGCTTACTGCTTTTAACCAAGCGTTTTGGTACACCGATTTCCGATCATTTATACGAATTAAATCTGGATTTGCGTCAAGATGAACTTGGAGCGTTGGCGGGTACGACCAGAGTCAGCGCCACAACAGCCCTGAGTACATGGCGTGAACAGGGTTGGTTAGAGGGGACTCGAGGTTCGTACAAAGTCCATATCAAAGCCTTGGAAGCCCTGCTCGAGCGTTTAGAGACGGCGAAGTTGCGCTAATTTGATTTGACGGGTAATGTTGTTGCCATTACAAAATAGCACGAACGTTCGTGCTATTATTAACATATGAATACCTCTAAAAAACAATCTACTCGCGCCCATATTCTCGAGAATGCCGTTCGGATCGCCTCGGTTGAAGGCTTACAGGGACTAAGCCTCAACAGCCTCGCACAAAGTCAGCGCATGAGTAAAAGCGGGGTCTTTGCCCATTTTGGTTCAAAAGAAGAACTGCAAATCGCTACGCTCGACACAGCTTGGACAATTTTTTCGCCGTGCCTGACTGCACCACCAGATTTAAGTGCAGTGCAGCAACTCCAGCACCTAATCGAGCAGTGGCTTAACTACCTCGAGTCAGATATCTTCCCCGGCGGTTGTGTTTTCATGTCTGCCAGCAGCGAACTGGATGGCAAACCCGGAATCGTCCGCGACCATCTTATGCAGCTAGTCTCGAGGGCTGTGTTTGTTTTAATCGAACGAATCAGAAAAGCCCAAGATACACAGCAACTCCTTACCAGTTTACCAGCCGAACAAATGGCTTTTGAACTCCATGCGTTTTTACTGAGTGCCAACCTAAGCTACCAACTTAGCCGTGATAAACAGTATTTTCTGGTTGCCAGAAACGCGATTTTTCGTCATTTTGAAGAGTGGAAAGGACTAAACCCATGAAATTACGCACCGCGATGTTAGGCAACTTACTCTTCTCGAGTCTATCCGCGATTACATTTTTACTTTTTACCAAGACCATTGCCAGTGCCAGTGGATTAAACGAACTGATGCTTAGACTTATTGCGATTGCCTTACTTGGTTTTGTGGGCATTCTCTGGTATGGCATTCAAAATAAGCAAATTCTAGTTGCAAAACTAGCCGTTGTCCTCGATGGGCTCTGGGTCATCTCGAGCTTGATTGTTTTACTTAGCGGCTGGTTAGCCCTGACCCCAAGCGGCGTAATCGGTGTGACTGGCATTGCTGTTATCGTGGCTGGTTTTGCCATTTGGCAATTATCCAGCATCAAGGAGTAAATCATGTCAAAATTTGTAAAATACAATCTGCACGTTATCGAACCCGCCCAAGCCACAGGTTTAGTCAAACGAATTTACAGGCAAATGAACCAAGAAAATGCTGGAGTACACGGACCTTTTTTAATTCACTCGAGTGTTCCGAACTTACTGGCTGGAATCTGGGCATTATTCCGCGAGACACAAATCGCAAGTACAGTCCCTCGAGTTGACCTAGAAACGATTGCGCTTGTGATTGCCGAACAAAACCAGTGTCCGTGGTGCATCGAAGCGCACAGTACCGCGCTTGCTAACACCAGCAAAAACCAAAAAATAGCACAATGGGCAAAAGCAACCCAAAACCCAGACGACCCAGCCCTCAAAAACCCACCATTCAAACCAGAACTGATGAGTGAATACATCGCGGCGGTGCTGCTCTGGCAATACATAAACCGCATGAGTAACGCCTTACTGATAGATTCAGCTTGGGTTGCTTTTGGGCAGTTCAAACAACCATACTTAAAACTGATGAGTTGGGTGTTTGAAAAATTTGTCTTAACCAAACCCAACAAAGCCGGATTATCGCTCGAGTTTTTAGAAACCCACGAGCTACCCAAGCACCTCGAGTTTATGCAAAATACCAATATCGCTGCTGCACTCAGTCATTTGCACCACACGCTGCAAACCGCCATTGATACTGCCCTTCCACTCGAGGTACAAATCTTTGCGCTGCAAAAAATCAAAGAATGGCGCGGTCAGCACATGGGATTATCCCGCCAATGGGTTAATGAAATGGTCAAAGACCTATCAGACGAACATCAAGCATCAGCAAAATTGGTCTTACTGACGGCTTTTGCGGCGTATCAAATCGAGCAGGGCATCATAGACCAGTACCGCAAATACTACCCAGAAGATGCAGCCCTTGTGACTGCCACGGCTTGGGCGAGTTATCACGCAGCCACTCGAGTTGTAAGTTGGGTTAAAATCTAGCGCTTAGATTTTTTCTTGTACGCCTCACCGCGTTTCTCGAGACTTGCCACACGAATAATTCGTTGCGGAAGAACGACATCAAAAAAGATTCGTAAGTCTCCAACGCGTAAGCGGTACTCTCCTGCATAACCATTACCCAAAAAATTTACATCGCCAATTTGGTACGGTGTTAAGTCAGCCCGAATTGGCATTTTTTCTCCGTTCAAGGCGTTCCATCATTTCAGCATGAGAAACCAGTACCAATGTTCCCTCGGCATCAGCTTTACGCATCTCAGCAAAGGCACGTTTGACTCGAGCAGGAATTTTTTCATTACTCGGGTTTGCTCTTGCTTCCCGCAGTTTTACATCAAGCGGATGCTCGGCAATTTCGACAGGAACAACTGCCAACATCGCTTCTACCGCCGCTTTTCTGGTACGAATGCCTCGAGCTTTACGGAATTGGTCTACTCGAGTGAGCGAATCTTTACTCAAAACAATGTTCATGTTTACGATTATACAAGAAAACTCGGGTTATACTATGTGGCTTTATGGCTGATTCTTCTTTACTTGATTCACTTAATCCCGCGCAACGAGCGGCTGCCGAACACTTGCATGGTCCTGCCTTGGTGGTAGCGGGTGCAGGGGCGGGCAAAACCAGTACGGTGGTGCGCCGCATTGCCTATTTGATGGAGGCACATGGGGTGTACCCGAACGAAATTCTGGCGGTGACATTTACCAATAAAGCGGCTGGTGAACTCAAAGAACGGGTTAATCATTTAATCGGTAAACACGCCGAACAAATTTGGGTCACGACTTTTCACAGTGCTGGCGTGCGAATTTTGCGCTCATATGGCGAATTTGTGGGGCTTAAAACTGGTTTTGTGATTTATGATGATTCAGACCAGTTGGATATTCTCAAAAACATTCTCGAGGGAATTTCTGGGGCTGGCGATTACAACCCGCGTTATCTGCGTAGCATTATTGACCGTGCCAAATCGAACCTGTGGACTCCGCAAGACCTTGGGGTGCAAGGCGAGGAGTACATGTCTGGAATGCCCAAGGATGTTGTGGTCGAAGGGTACAGGCGCTACGAGAGCGCCATGCGCCGCGCCAATGCCATAGACTTTGGGGATTTACTGGTCATGACCGTAAAACTCTTTCAGGAACGCGAGGATGTTCTCGAGCGAATCCAAAATAGGGCGGTGTTTGCTCATGTGGACGAGTACCAAGACACCAACAAAGTCCAGTACGAAATGACTCGCTTGTTAAGCGAAAAATACCGCAACTTAATTGTGATTGGCGACCCCGACCAGTCAATTTATGCCTTCCGTGGCGCAGATATTCAAAATATCCTAGACTTTCAAAAAGATTACCCTGATGCTGCTATTTACCGCCTTGAAGCCAATTACCGCAGCAATGCACGGGTTCTCGAGATAGCCAACGCCTTAATTAAGCATAACTCTGAACGGCTCGAGAAGAATTTAGTGGCAGTCAAACCAGCCGGTGAACCCGTGCGCTTTTACCGAGCGCCAGACCACCGCGCCGAAGCTGAATTTGTGACCAACCGAATCGAGGCGCTGCGAGGCTCTGGCACGGTTTACAATAAAATTGCCATTTTGTATCGCACCAATGCCCAAAGTCGGGTTCTCGAGGAACGGCTGATGCGCTCAGGTGTGCCGAGTAAAATCGTGGGTGGGATGTCCTTTTATGACCGCCAAGAAATCAAGGATTTACTGGCGTATGCGCGTGCAGCAGTCAATAACTCGGATGACCTTGCCATGAAACGCGCCATGAAACGCCCACGCCGAGGCATTGGCGACACGACTTTAGAAAAACTCGAGACTTGGGCAAAACTCAGTAACACTTCGCTCTTAACCGCACTCTTAAAGGGAGATGAAATTCTCGAGCGTGGCGGCAATAAATGCGAGGAGTTCGGTAAGTTAATTCTCGAGTTATCCGAGTATTCCTCGGCGCACAGTGCCGAAGAGTTCTTTAGGCTGGTGATTGACGTAACGGGTTATAAAGCCATGCTTGAATCGGAAATTAAGACCAATAAATTTGAAACCGAAGCGCGTTTAGAGAATATCAATGAACTGGTCAATGCGGCTGCCGAATGGGACGGCGAAAACCACGGCACAATCCTCGAGTTCTTAGATGATTCGGCACTTTTAAGCAGCGTGGATGACATGCGAACTAAACGCGATAATAAGAACATGCCCGAAGATTGTGTAACGATGATGACGCTACACAATGCCAAAGGTCTCGAGTTTGAAAATATTTTCTTGGTTGGTTTTGAAGATGGGCTTTTACCGCACCGCTCGAGTATTGTCGAAGCTGGCGGCATCGAAGAAGAACGGCGTTTACTGTATGTTGGTATTACAAGGGCGATGGAACGGCTTTGGATTACCATGGCAGAATCTCGGCAAGTCTACGGGAAGACCATGCCTTCGGAAGAATCACGGTTTTTACGCGACATTCCACAAGATTTACTGGCACACGTTAATTTGTTTAACGAACCATATGGCTCGAGAATTGACCCACAACGCACCCCACCAGCCCTACAAGCCAAACTCGAGGCGGCTGGTGGAGCGGTGCTGAGCTTAAAGGGCGGGGAACGTGTCAAGCATCCTAAATTTGGCGTTGGCAAGGTGCTGGCAGTGACTGGCGTGGGCGACAGGCTCGAGGCGATGATTCATTTTGAAGCTGGGGCTAAGAAATTATTGGTTAAATACGCTAACCTTCTGCTCGAGGCTTAAATCGCCCTTGCGCTTTCTTGGTTTGTCTGTTAATCTTCTTCGGCTTGGAGTGTAGTGGCTTAAGTATGGCATCGTCCATCGCCAAGACCAGAATCAGCTTAACGGCGAACTTCTCGAGCGGAGGAAAAATGGGTAAGTTAAAGACCAGAAAAGTTGCAACCAGCCGCATTAAAATCAGTGGCACAGGTAAAGCAATGGCATGGAAAGCTGGTAAGCGTCATTTGTCGTACCATAAAAGCGGCGATGAAATTCGTGGCAAAGGCAAAGCCTATGTGCTTGCAGATGCCGATCAGGAACGTGTGCTTCGCATGATTCCTTATGGGAGCAAATAATGCCACGCGCAAAGACCGGTATTATCCGTCGTCGTCGTCACAAAGTGATTCTCAAACGCGCCAAGGGATTCTGGGGTAGCCGTTCAAAGAACTATAAGAACGCTTCACAGACCTTGCTTAACGCCGCCACCTACTCGTATCGTGACCGTCGTAACAAAAAGCGTGATTTTCGTCGTTTATGGATTCAACGTATCAATGCTGCCACGCGTTTGCATGGCATGAGTTACAGCGTTTTTATTAACGGACTGAAAAAAGCCAATATCGAAGTAGATCGCAAGATGCTGGCAGATATTGCGGTGCGTGAACCAGCCGCTTTTGAACAGTTGGTAACGGCGGCTAAACAGGCTCAGGCGTAAATTTTAAGTTCAAGGCGCTCGAGATTTCTCGAGCGCTTTTTTGTTATGCTCTGTCCTTGTGTCTGTCGTGCAATTAACCAGCCGTAACCAAGAAGTCAAACCCGAAGCGATGCTCGAGGGGTTTGTGCCGCCGGCGCGTTTTGTCAAGGTGCGTTTTAACAACTACAACCCCAATGTGGCTTTCCCGAGCCAATTGGCGGTTCGCACTCGGCTCGAGATTTTTTTAAGCCAAGGCGAAACCACCAAAAGTTTTCTAGGGCTTTTTAAAAAACCAAGTTCCTCGCCAAGTTTGTACTTAGATGGTGGTTTTGGCGTGGGCAAAACCCATTTACTCGCTGCCACTTGGCATGAATTTAACGGCGCAAAGTTTTTTTTGAGTTTTGCTGAACTGACCTTTGCAATTGGGGCTTTTGGTATGGCAAAAGCCGTACAAGCCTTTGCCGAAGCCAAGTTACTGTGCATAGACGAATTTGAACTCGATGATGTCGGTAATACACTGGTGGTCTCGAGATTCCTAGGCGAGTTAATGCCGCGTGGAACAAGGGTTGTCACGACCAGCAATACCTTGCCAGAGCAACTCGGCGAAGGGCGATTTAATGCCGATGATTTCAAACGAGAAATTCAAGGAATCGCTGACCGCTTTGAATCACACCGTATAGATGGCGCAGATTATCGTCATCGGAGTGGTTTAATTGCCCCTGAACCACTGTCTGATTTACGCTTAAAAAATGCTTTTGAGAATGCTACAGGCAATGTTGCCTATGAAACTTTTACAGATTTATTGGCGCACTTGGCACGGCTGCACCCGATTCGTTTTAATCATTTGCTCGAGGGCTTAAATGCGGTCTTTCTCGAGAATCTTAGCCAAATAGAAAAACAAGATGATGCGCTGCGTTTTGTACATTTTGTGGATAAACTCTATGATCGAGAAATTCGCTTGAGCGTGTCGGGTGTGTCGCTCGAGGAACTATTCCTGCAAAGTTATAGATTTGGAGGCTATGCCAAAAAATACGCACGATGTTTATCAAGGCTGGGCGAATTGATGCGTGAATCGGCGTTGGAACGTTCGGTTGGCTAAACTGTCACACCCAAGACACCCTTTTTTCATCTCTCGAGTGTTAGCCTATTTATATGGCTGATGGCGTAGATTTGGTTCATGGTGCATCCGTGCGCCTTAAAAGCAGTTTGGAACGGGTTCTGATTGGGCAAACCGAAGTCGTGGAGAACCTAATTGCGGTGGCATTGGCGGGTGGTCATGCGCTCTTGGAGGGTGTGCCGGGATTGGGGAAGACCCTTCTTGCTTCGAGTTTTTCTCGGGCAGCCAATCTTGATTATCGTCGGGTGCAGTTCACGCCCGATTTAATGCCCGCCGATATTACGGGTACTCAAATTATTGAGTCGAGTTCAGGTCGGCTCGAGTATCGTTTTGTGCGCGGTCCAATTTTTGCCCAAGTGCTGTTGGCGGATGAAATCAATCGTGCTACCCCTAAAACCCAGTCGGCACTTTTAGAAGCCATGCAGGAAGGTGCAGTCACGATAGCGGGTGAACGTCACGAACTCCCCAAGCCTTTTTTGGTGATTGCCACGCAAAACCCACTCGAGATGGAAGGCACGTACCCGCTTCCAGAAGCACAATTGGACAGGTTTTTAGCGCGGCTCGAATTCAAGCGCCCAAGCCCCGAAACCTTAAAGCGGATTCTCGAGGCGGGCGAAATAAGTGTGCCACAACCCGCCCTTGAACTCGAGCAGCTACAGGCTTTGCGCTTGGTGGTGCGAGATGTACCAATCTCTCAACCAATGCTTGAGTACATTGTGCAACTGGTCGAAGCCACCCACACCGATGCTCGGGTGCGTTATGGCTTATCGCCGCGTGGAGCGCAAGCGCTTTTGGGAATGGCTCGGGCTTTTGCGCTTCTGAATGCTCGTCCGTTTGTGTCTAAAGAAGATGTGACTCGGGCGTTGCCTTTGGTGGCGAATCACCGCATGATGTTGTCATTTGAAGCTGAACTCGAGGGCGTGCTGGTTAAAGATATTCTCGAGAAAGTCTTGGCATCTGTGAAGGCTTAAGATGCAACTGCGTGGTTATCGTCTGGCTTCTCGAGCGCTGGCATCTGGCGCGGGTGAACGACGTTCTAATTTCGCGGGTTCTGGTGGAGAATTTCTCGAGCATCGGATTTACGAACCCGGCGACGAACCACGTTTTATAGATTGGAATGTCTATGCCCGCAGTGGCAAGTTATTTGTGCGGCGTTTTGCCGCCGAACGCGCCACGCGGGTTTATGCAGTGCTAGACACCAGTGCTTCGATGACTTCTAAACTCGAGGTGGCAAAAAGCGCTTTGGCGTTTGCAAAACCATTTGCACGTTTAGACCGTTGGTTTGAGCGCTCTGTCCCAGATTTGCATTCTGGCTTAGCAAGGCTGGCGCTCGAGAAACCGGGTTTGGTCTTGCTGGCAAGTGATGGTCTCGAGCCACTATCAGGAATTCGCGTTGGTCTAACCGCACTCACCGCAAGGGGTTTTGATTTGTCTTGGTTGCAGATTTTATCCCCCGATGACCTTGACCCACCAACTGGTGCATGGCGAATTCAGGATGCTGAAAGCACTGGCTCACTCGAGGTGGACGACACAGCGCGTCGGCGTTATTTGGAGCGCTTAAACGCACATCTCGAGGGCTTAGCTGGGCTGACCAGAACCCTAGGTTTGCGACTTTCAAGACTCGATTCAGCCCTGCCAACCGATATTTTTACAGCCTTGCGCCGAGCCAGAATGCTTGAGCGTGGGGCGTAGAGTAGTAAAAAGGCGAAAGTTGAAAGGCAAAAGTAAAACCTTTGCCTTTCAACTTTCGCCTTTCAACTTTTTCACCTGATTGTCACGATTGTCCCGCGCTGGCTTGCTACACTAAAGTCGAGTGTTTAGTGATACGCCGCTTGGTAGTCTTGTTGCGCCTATGGGAGTGAATAAATTGTGAGCCAGTCTGTTGCTAAAAATGTGGTCGTAAAAAGTCCTTTGAATCTGCGTCAATTTATGCCATTGTTCGGTCTGACAGCCCTTGGTTTAGCTTGGGGTGGTTTTGAGTTGTATCACACCGACCGAGTGCTACCGGGCGTGACTGCTGCTGGGGTTGCGGTAGGTGGCTTAACCCAGCCCGAAGCGATAGAAGCCTTGCGTGATGCTAAATTATCCGTGCCTGTGGTGGCGGTGCAAGCTGGAGACCAAACCTTGCGGGTTCAAGCTGCCGAGTTGGGCTGGCGACTTGATTACGATGGAATGGCACAAAATGCGCTGCAAATCGGACGCGATGACGAATTCTTTGACAATCTAGCCAAGCGCTTCACTGGCAATAAAAGCGTCTCGTTGGCGGCTAAAGTTGACCCTAAAACCTTTAGAAATAGGCTCTCGAGTCTGGCTGCGCCTTTTGCGGTGTCCCCTAAAGACGCAGCTTTGGTACTAACTCAAAACAAGTATGTCATCCGTGAAGACATAGACGGTCAGGGTGTGGATTTTGAAAATGCGGTCAAGGCATTTGCAGCCAATCCTTTACTT
>JANNEE010000158.1:0-8856 GCA_031388325.1 Deinococcales bacterium | reverse complement strand
GCACCCGTTTTTGCTAGTCCTTAGCAGTTTGCTTTCGTTTTAATGGTTCTCGAAAACACGTCTACAACACACTCTTTAGACTCTGCTAGATTCTGTTAAACTCTAAAAATCCCGCCTCTTAATCAGCGGGTTGATGGTTCGAGTCCATCACGACCCACCACAAAAAAGCCCCGCTAAATGCAGGGCTTTTTTCACTTTTGAAATTTTTACCTGCCTAAACTTTAGTCTTCGCTTGTGCCATCATCTGCCATTTTCACAATTCGTGGGTCAAAACGGGCAATCACTCTGACCAAATCGGTTTGAGCCTTCATCACGGCTTCGATGTCTTTGTAGGCAAAAGGATTCTCGTCAATGCCCGCCGCCAGTAGCGTCACCCCAGCCGCCTCGAGCTTGGGACGAACCATCTTCCAATTAAATTGCTCTTTGGCTTTGGTTCGGCTCATGGCACGACCTGCCCCGTGACTGGCACTGTGAAGGCTATTGGCATTTCCCAGTCCGCGCACCACAAAGCCCGGAGTTGCCATGCTGCCCGGAATCATGCCCAATACCCCTGCACCGGCTGGGGTTGCGCCTTTACGATGGACATAGACTTCTTTTGCTACCCCGTCTATTTCGTGGGTCTCGAGCCAAGCAAAATTATGATGATTCTCTACACCCGCCAACACATTCGCACCAATGGCTTTGACAATTTTTTTGTGAATCAGTGCATGGTTAGCACTGGCGTACTCGCCCATTAAATTCATGGCTGCCCAATATTCTAAACCAGCCTCGCTACTCATCTCGAGCCAAGCAAGGTGCTTTAATTCCTTGGGCAATTCTGGACGCAAATTCATTGCCAGATTCGAGTAATGATTTGCCACCGCCGCCCCAGCCCCACGTGAACCACTATGTGACAAAAGCGCCAGGTATTCGCCAGCCTCGAGACCAAGGTCTGGCTTGGTCAGGGTGACAATGCCAAATTCTACAAAGTGATTGCCGCTTCCAGAAGTACCAAGTTGCCCTCGGGCTTTGGCAAAAACATCTTTGGTAACCCGAGTAATACTCCAATCGGCATCCAGTACCTCATGCTCGAGCGGACGTTGCCAAGCCATTCCTGTTCCAAACTTGGTCTCGGTTTCAATGGCACGTTTCAACTCATCAAAATGCCGTGAAAATGCCTTACCGACTGGCATATCAAGAATCGATAATTTCATGCGGCAAGCAATATCCACCCCGACCGCATATGGAATAATTGCCCCCTCGGTGGCAAGTACCCCACCGATTGGCAAACCGTACCCTTGGTGAGCGTCTGGCATCAGCGCTCCACGCACCGCCACAGGCAAACGGGCGGCGTTTTTCATCTGCTCGAGCGCCCCAGCGTCTAAGCCCGAACCCCAAACTTGGTACGGCACGGGTTCGTCTCGAGCCAAAACAGGGGAGGCGCGAGAAAGTTCGCTTAAAAGTGGTAAAAAATGCCCAGTGTAGCCATCTGGATTTGCCAACATTGCTTTTAGTTCCTCGAGCATTTGGCGCTTCTCTGGGTGAGACTTTAATAGCTGAGCAGTTAAACCCAATGCGGAACGCGGAATGCCAAGCGCCAATAATTCTTTTGGTTTCATGATGTTGTCCTTTACTCTAGGCGCAGATTGCACCGCTAAACTGCCAGCTACGGCTGAGGCTTGCCCCGAAGCATCAATTAAATCTAATTTTGTACGCCGGTCCCATTGTATCCCGCTTGAATTTCGGAGGTACTGCACCCGATGCCACGGGATTTCAGAATGCGAAAAACCCTCGAAGCTGTTTTCGCGCAAACCATCAAATCTCGAGTCATAGCCAACAAAAAAGTCGGTGGGGTCAAAACGCGGATCGTGGGCAATACGATTAAAAATGTCTTTGGCTGGAGTCATTAAAGTACCTCGAATCTCGAGAAACCCCCGAGTATGAGCTTATTGTCCAACAAAAAAAGAATTGATGCCTCGGTAAAACAGCCTAGCGATACTAAGCGGTATGCACAACGGGTGGTACAAAAAAATTGTATCCGATAGAGGAAAGGTGAAGGTGAACAATTCAAAGTTGAATCGGGGCTACGCCTGTCATTTTTGCGCCATGCAGAATCTCGAGCAGGGCGCTAATCGCTTCTGGGCGGTAACCAAAGGTAATCAGGGCTGGGGCTGGAACATCGAGTACATTATAGGCATTCCAAAGCGCCAGATGCAGCCTAGGTTTGGCGGCTTTGGCTAGGGCTTTTGCCTCGCCTGATAATCGGCGGCGGGTGGTGCTGGCAAAAATTATGGGCTGCATGGTGTTCTGCACTTGCTCGAGTGCGCCCAACGGATTTTTCTGGTCGTAAAAAATGCTTTGAATTTCGTAAATACTGGATAAGGCTGCCGCTAAACTCGAGCCTGAGATTCCCAGTTCAGATACATTTTCGCTTTGGACTTCTTCGGCAACCAAAAGCACAATGCTCGAGCCAAGAGCAGGTAACACAGGGTTGTTGTGTGCCACAATGCCGCGCTGCCAAGCGGCTTGCATGATTTTTGAATCGGTGTTCATTTGCTCGAAGCTGTACTCGAGTGGGGCGATTGGGAAGCGCTCGGATAGGTTTTCTAGGCGCTCAAGACTCTCTTGGATTCGTTCAGGGCTAATACGTCCGTCTCGAGTGGCAGCTTCTAGGGCTTCAAAGGTCTGAATTTGCGATTCTTTACTGCCTAGGGCTTCAATCATGTCTGCCCCCGCGAGGATCGATAAAATGGCGGCTTCGCCACGTCCATAATTTTTGTCTATCGCATCCATGCCCATGCTGTCAGTGACAATCACACCGTTGTACTTGGCGCGTTGACGCAGCAAGCCCGTTAAAATTTTTTTAGATAAGGTGGCTGGGAATTCTGGGTCTATGGCTGGATAAATAATATGGGCAGTCATGATGCTGGGTAAATCGGTGGCAACTGCCGCTCGGAATGGCACAAGCTCGTATTCTTCTAAGCCCTCGAGATTGCGGGTCACGGTCGGTAGGGCAAGGTGTGAATCGAGGTGGGTGTCGCCGTGTCCGGGGAAGTGCTTAGCACAAGCTGCCACACCAGCACTGATTAAGCCTTCTGCCCAAGCTAAGCCGAGTGCTGCTACTTGCTTGGGGTTTTCTCCAAAACTGCGGTCTGAAATAACTGGATTGGCTGGGTTGTTGTTCACATCCAGCACTGGTGCAAAGTTCCAATTGACCCCCAAAGCCCGTAAGCCGCGCCCGACCAACGCTCCGATTCCCCTTGCCAAAGCGGGGTCGTTGGCTGCCCCCAGACTCATGGCACTTGGCGCATAAGGCAAGAAATTAGTTCGCCAAACCCCGCCGCCTTCCATGTCTATGGCAAGTAATAAATGTTCCCCCAGAAGTGCTTTTAACTCGAGAATGAGCGCTTTTCCTTGCTCGAGCGAAACTAAGTTTTTACGAAATAAAATAATTCCACCGGGTTTATAACGCTCTAAATGGGCTTTGGTTTCGGGACTTAGCTGCGTATCGGGAATGTCTACCATCACAAGTTGACCAATCATGCGACAAGCATAACCAAAATACGTTAGACTGCGTTCACTTGTGGAACTTGATCAGATTTTATCTAACTTAGTCGCCAATGTAGATGGCGCAATTGGTGCCGCCCTTGGCGGTATGGACGGCTTACTAATCGAGCAATTCAGTAACGATGCCAAATTAAACTTAAGCAATGTGATTGCTGAACACAGCAATTTGCTTCGCAGTGCTAGAATCGCGTATGCGGTCAGTTTGGGGGCAGGTGAGGTCAGCGAAATTCAGATTACATCAAGTAAACTGATTTGCTTTACCAAACGCATCACCGATGATTTTTTTGTAACTTTGGTTCTCGAGCCAAGTGGTAATATCGGCAAAGCAAGATTACTCTTAGAACACGCCATCCGTCACTTGAAAGGAATGTTGAGTTAAATGTCAAAATGGCTAACCAGTCTGGCTTCAATGCCCCACGTTCTCACCGCCGTGTTGGTCAGTGACAGTGGCTTGGAAATCGAAGCGGTTGGCGGAGCAGTCATCTCGAGTCAAGTGCTGGCTTCCGAAACTGCCAGTTTGGTTCGTGCCAGCAGTGTGGCTGGTCAAAACCTTGGTGGTGGCAAGTTGTTTCGTTGGAGTTTTACGACCGATCATTTTGAAGTCATTTCGTTGCGGGTTGGTTTAAGCTATTCGCTAACGGTTGCGATTCAACGAGGTTCAGACCCACGCAGTTTACAAGTCGAAATGGCGCGTTTGTCATTGCAACTGGTTTCGCAACTCGAGGGCTAACGCTTCTGACCGCTTTAAGGATAGACTATTGTTATGGATATTCGTGCCTTACTCGAAGAAGTGCTTGGCATCAAAGGAATCACCAGTGTCGCCTTGGTTTCCGAAGATGGCTTTGTGATTGAGTCCGTAACCACGCCCGGCAACCCGGTTGACCTTGAGTTTTTAGGTGGTGTGGTCACCTCTAGTTTAGCGGCATCGCAAGCCCTTGCCGAGTTCTTTGGTAAAGGTGAAGTCTCGCAAGT
Source organism: Deinococcales bacterium (assembly GCA_031388325.1). Classification (GTDB taxonomy): domain Bacteria; phylum Deinococcota; class Deinococci; order Deinococcales; family JAAFIG01; genus JAAFIG01. The sequence continues at coordinate 4,338 of JANNEE010000158.1, read as the reverse complement.
GATGGTTGAATTTGAAGAAGGTCCTGTGCTGCTTGCCCCAGTTGGCGGAGCAAGTCTACTGGCAACCTTGGACAGCGCTCAGAACTTAGGGCGGGTACGGTTTCAATTAAAGAAATACTTACCGCGACTTACCGAAGCTGCCAAAGCATAAAGGGCTTTGTTTTTTTACGGCGCAAATTTCTTTGATTTGGCGTTTTTCCTTACTTGCTAAAGATGCACCCCTCGAGTTTTAGAGCCTCGAACATGATAAACTATCCGTTATGACCAAAGAACTCGTGGCTTACCTAGCCAGTAAAGTAGTGGATAACGCTTCTGCCGTGCGCGTCGAAGCTGTCGGCGATAATTACATCATTCATTGTGCGACAGGCGAAGAAGGACGGGTGATTGGCAGACAAGGACGGGTCATCCAAGCGATTCGTACCATTGCCAGGGCGGCGGCTGGACCTCGAGAACGGGTTCAAGTGGATGTGGCTGGCGCATCCAGTAAGCCCGAAGATGAATGAGGTTCTACACCCGAACATGAATGAGGTTCTACACCCGAAGATGAATGAAGCCGACATCATTCTCGAGATGCCTGAAGATTTAATTTCAATTGGGCATTTCACTCAAGCCTTTGGCAAAGACGGGGCAATGAAACTGCGAAACAGTGGAGACCCCAGTCATTTACAAGGACTCAAAAAAGTCTGGCTCGAGCAACATGGTTGGGTGAATGTTCGTAAACTCGAGATTTTTAACAATGTGGTGATTCTTAAAATTGCGGGATACACCCAACGTCATTTGACCGATGACCTGCGCGGACTCGAGGTTTACGCCGAAAAAACCGCGATTAAATTACCCGAAGGGACGCACTTTTACCATGATTTAATTGGGTTGCCAGTCGTCACCCCAGATGGCTCGAGCCTAGGGGTCTTAAAAAGCATGATGGACGCTGGCACAAGCGATATTCTGGTAGTCAGTTACAACAACAAAGAAGTGCTTGTGCCTCTGCAAGCGCCCTATGTGCAGATTAAGACTGGAAAAATTGAAATTGAACCGATTAGCGGTTTGTTTGATGCTTAAAATTGGGCTAGACTAAACCCATGATTCAAACAATGGATAAAAATTCGGCGTGAAATTTAGTATCCTGACCCTCTTCCCAGCCCTGCTCGAGCCTTGGACAACAGAAGCCATTCTTGGTAAAGCCATAGAAAAAGGTTTACTCGAGGTGGATATTCTGGATTTTCGCAATGTCACCACCGACAAGCACCGAACGGTGGATGACACACCGTATGGCGGCGGGGCGGGGATGGTGCTGCGGGTGGATGTGATGGCTAAGGCACTCGAGGCAGTAAAAGCCGATGAAATTATTTTACTTTCACCGGCTGGAGTGCCTTTTGACCAAAAAATGGCAGAGCAACTCTCTACCAAGAAACACATTGCTATTTTGTGTGGGCGTTATGAAGGTTTTGACTCGAGAATTGAAAGTTTGGTGACAAGAGAAGTCAGTTTAGGGGATTTTGTAATGATGGGCGGTGAAGCGGCGGCGGCTTGTCTGCTCGAAGCAGTGGCGCGGTTATTGCCGAATGTTTTAGGCGACGCAGCTTCGCATATCGAGGATAGTTTCTCGAGTGGAATTTTAGACTACCCAGAGTACACCCGTCCGCTCGAGTGGAATGGTTTAACCGTGCCAGAGATTCTGCGTGGTGGCAACCATGCGGCAATTGCTCGTTGGCGGCGGCTCGAAGCACTGCGCCGTACCTTGGCGCGTCGTCCAGATTTAATTCCAAATGGTTTACGTGACACCGATGCGGTTTTGCTGCTCGAGCTTGGAGTCTTGGAAGAACAAATTCTGGCTTGGGGCTTGGTATTACCAAAAAAGAAACGAAAGCGTTAATCACGAGGTATTGGCTCTTCCTGAGTGCTATTTTTCAATTTTGGTCTATGCTGAATGGGCAAAGGAGAGCAGATGCGAAAAATTTTAATTGCCAGTGTGGTTTTACTTGGTGGCTTGGCGCTTGCCCAAGCGGTGCAGCGCAGCTTGAACATTACGATTAACGGGGCGAGCAGCAGCGAAAAAGCGATTGTCGTGGCGGGTAAAAGCTATGTGCCGGTCAGTGCCTTAAAAAGCCTTGGGGTCAATGTCACGGCTTCAAACAGTACGCTGGCGTTGTCTCGAGCAGGAGCAGTTGTCACCACGACTGGTGCGGCTGGAACGCAGCAATTGTCTGGTGGTGTTGGTGTTTTTGGACAAGCCGTCACAATGGGCAAAGATAGCCCGCTTAATTTTACACTTCGCAGTCTCGAGTATGCGGTTGGTCGGGTTGCCATTGGTCGAGAAGTTTATCAGTCCACGGCGAAACAAAAACTGCTGTTGATGCGTTTTACAGTCCAGAATCCTCAGAAGAATAAGGATGTGAGCTTAAGTAATTCAAGTTTTGTTTTTACCACGGTTGACTCGAGTAACGTTTCGGTCACGCCGAATTGGGCGGCTGGTGACTTGGCAATTGCTCGGGATAATGATTCCATCCCTGTCAGTACGCCCTTAAAGCCGGGACAGCGTTTGGATGTGTTTACTGTTTTTATTGTGCCTAACGATGTCAGTGTCCCGAAGTTAGTGGTTGAACGTTTTGGAGATCGCATCGCTGGCGTGGTGCGTTATGATTTAACGGGTAAAATTAAGGGCTTACCCGCGCCGTTTGCAGCCGATAGCAACGGGTTTAAGTCACTCGAGGAAATTACCGCTCAGATTGGCACATATTACCCCATTGGTCTGACAGATGTTCGGCTCGAGAACGCTGCAATCAGTACCTTGGAGCCTGGTGATGTGCGTCCCAGAGAAAGCAATCGCTTTGTGCGTTTAACCTTTGGTGTGCGTAACTCAATGCCAAAGGGTTCTCCTACCATAAGTTTTGGGATGTGCGGCGCAAAAGGTATCTTGCTTGAACTGACCGATTCAGACAATGAACGCCAAACCACTGCTTCTTGTGGCACAAATTTCTTAAAATTTAGTCGTAACGAAAATGGCGATGGTGATTTGACGGCTGGGCAAGAGACCAAGGTGCGGTATTTATTTGAAATTCCAAACAGTGCTTCGGCAGCTAAATTAGTTGTCTACGACGAAAAATCTATTCGTTATACCTTTGACATTGGTACAGCCAAATAACTGACATTGGTACAGCCAAGTAACTGACATTGGTACAGCCAAATAATCTCGTCACGATTCTATTAAAATTTTCCTGCACAATAAAGCCATGAGATTCAAGCATCTGTGTGCCATGAGACTACCGCATCTGTCGGTCATGAGATTTTTCTTTGTGGCTTTATTGTTTTTTCCTTCAAGCGCCTTGGCAAGTCCAGCCCAAGATTTACTCAACCAAGCGGCGTACTTTATTGCGGTGCGCTACAACGGTTTTTCCAATGCTGATACCAGTAATTTTGCCACGCAGTTCCAGCCAGAACTGGATTTGGCGTGTAAGGAGATGGTCACAACTTGCCCATACTCGAGTGCAGTGCCAATTATTCAAAAGATGATGGTGGCACTAAACGATGGTCATTCGTATTACCTCAGTCCAGAGCAGTATGAAGAACAATTAGCCCAAGCCCGTGGCTTGGGTGGCTCGAGTTTACGGCTTGGTATTATTACAACCGATGCCAAAGATAGTTTTGAGCGGATTGTCGCCGATGTCTGGGCGGGTTCAGCCGCCGATAAAGCTGGCTTAAAACGCGGCGACCGGATTATTGGTTTTAACAATCAAAGCGCCAGTGTAATGGCACAGAATTTTAGGATGTTACTGGCTAAAGAAGTCAGTACCGGCAACGAAGTCCGATTGAATCTTCGTCGGGCTGGGATACCCATAGAATTAAAAGTGCGTGGCTCGAGTCTGCGCTCACCGCTTCCAACCTATAAAACCATCAATGCCAAAGTTGGTTATTTGCGTCTGCCAATTTTTGATGTCAGTGGTGCAGTCGCAAGTACAGTCCATTCGCTCCTTAAAACCCAAAAGAATTTAGCCCCCAGCCTGATTATAGATGTGCGCGATAACCCCGGTGGGCTTGCCACCGAAACGATTGGTGCAGTTGGTGCGTTTGTCGAAAAAAGCGGTTTTATTCTCGAGACCAGAGACGGCAGCAACGAGCAAAGGGTAGAAAAAGGCGCGGTGCTGATTGCGGGTTTGCGTTTGAACATTGTGCCGCAGCCTTTTATGTACAAGGGTAAAGTCTTGGTATTGGTTAATAAAAATTCGTATTCAGGAGCAGAATACTTTGCCCAATTACTGCAAGACCAAAAACGAGTCACGGTTGTTGGTGAGGTGACAGGTGGTCTTGGCAACACGGCTACAATTCCATTTGCTTTGCAGG
>JANNEE010000153.1:0-1625 GCA_031388325.1 Deinococcales bacterium | reverse complement strand
CCCATTTGCCGTAGGTCGTAGGCATGGTGTTAAACGGGTACGGTGTATAACTTTGCCACATGTCCACCAATTCAAACTCAAATTCACCAGCATGTTTTTCCTCGAGCGCAGCAGTGATAGCGTTACAGGCAGCGCGGTGTCCTCCGCCAGTGTCGGACATTAAGAAGAGGATGTGTTTCATGGCTTTGCCTCTTTGGTTTTGGCTTGTTGTTGCGCCGCAGATTGGGCTTGTTGCGCCGCAGATTGGGCTTGGGCAAGGACAGCCGCACCACCAATAAATGGACCAATTAAGTAATACAAGTAATACGATAAAATGCGCCAAATCAGCACAAATGGCACAACCGCTTCTTTGGCAATCCCAAGCGCAGAACTGCTTGTGCCAAGCACGATTTCAAAGTACCCTGCCCCGCCAGGGGTAGGAATAAAGAAACTAAAAAAGACCAGTAAAATCTGAGCCGCGATTAAACCAAGGTCATCTACTTTATAACCCAGCGTTGCCAACACTAAATTTGCAGCCGCAAAATGAAAAGTGTAATTTAAGAAGGTAGAAAAATGCAGTTTAACTTGGATCGAAAAAGGCAATTGTCGCATTTGTGCCATGGCATCGGCGGTTTCACCAATAAAACGCAATGCGCCACGCTGAAAACGCTTTAGGAATTTAAGATTACAAATCATGAAAATTAGTTTCTCGAGACGGTGCGCTTGGTAGGCAACCCCGTAAGCTAAACCAATCGCCACGACTGTCCCAATCAGCACCAGCACACCCAAAAACGAACCAATAATTGGCAGGTGCAAGTCAATCCCAGCCAAGTACAAATAAGCAAAAGAAAGCGGAAGCGCGTAAGCATAAAAAACCAAGTCAAGCGAGACCGAAAAAATTGCTACGGCTGTGGCGCGTCTCGAGTCGGTGTACTGGCTTAAATACCAAGCCATGGCTACATTTGCACCACTGGCACTTGGGGTGGTAGATGCTCCAAATAAGTACAGCAAAAATGCTCGGGTGGCTCGAGCCAGCGTCACGTTTTTATCGTTGGCAAGTAACTGAATCCGCCAACCAGCCACCAGCCACCAAGCGATAACTGATGCCACAAAAATCACTGCCCAAAGCGGATGAATTTGTACGGTTCGGCTGAACTCGGCAGGATTAAATTCTTTACCAAGGCTCAGCAGACCAAAAATGCCCAATGCAGAAAAGACCAAGGTGATAAGAAGGGCTTGAATGGCGTTTTTCACAATTTGCCTCGAGACGACATAGCCAACAGATTAACACTTTGCGACTCGAGGCGGATTGTGTGCGAAAACAGCACTTAATCAGTTGCGAAACAGCACTTGTTCCTTAGAAAAATTACGCAATGCCAAAAGTGCTGTGCCAACCGCAAAGAGTAAATTAGCAACCACAATCACTGCCACGATTTCTGGGGTGGCTTTACCTTTAACCACATCTAAAATGCCCAAGACACTACCAATAATTGGGGTGGCGTAAATGGTGGTACTGCTTGTAATAAAATCTCCAAATTGGACTCCGATGGATGTAAAAGTACCAATCAGTTGCAAAGGGACAAGATAATTCTGGGCTTCCTTAAAAGACCGTGCATAAATACAAACAGCCACCAGAATTCCAGACA
>JANNEE010000139.1:0-7589 GCA_031388325.1 Deinococcales bacterium | reverse complement strand
CTGTGTTTCGATTTTAATGCCTTGTGCAACCATTCTACTGCAAAAGGGTAAGGGAATAAGTCACGTGGCGAGTTATTCGGCTATGAGGTAGACGTTATTTTCGAGAAGCCCAAAACACCACCCCAGAGCAAATGAAAATGTTTTTAACCCGCATGGGTTTCTCGAGTAAAGTCGTGATTACAGGTGATATTACCCAAGTGGATTTGCCGCGCCATCAAAAAAGTGGTTTGACCGAAGCCCAACGCATCTTAAAAGACATAGATGGGATTCATTTTGCCTACTTTAACGAGTCCGATGTGGTGCGTCATCCGCTTGTTGGTCGGATTATCAGAGCCTATGATTCGACTGATGCAGCCACCGAAGCCAAGAACGCTGGGCTAGAAGGGCGTTAGCGAGTTTAGGGATTCTCGAGAACATAGGATGTGATTTGCGCTACATCTTTTCTTGCTCTACAGGTTCGTATCAGATTTATACGGCATAATAAGCCAATGCGTTTTTTAATTATTTTGCTTGGCTTGCTTTTTTCAACCGCCTTAGCTCAAGACATGACTCGAGTGCTGGATGGCACAAGTGTTCACTTGGCAACGGAAAAAAGTGTTTACCGCAATGGTGATGTGGTTCATTGGTGGGTGAAAACACAGGCAAACACAGTCATCGCTTTGCATTGGGCAGATCAACGCCAGCAAAAGCTAACCAATTCTTTTGGGGTGGCTCGCGGCGAGTTACGTGTTCCAGAATTTGTGACGGGCATGAATATCCCTTTTGAGATTTGCTTCAAAAAATCTTGTGCCAATTTTCAGAGTCTCGAGATTCGTCCGTATCGTAAACCAGATGTGCAATTGTACTTTGCGAATTTACCGCAAAAAGTTCAAGCGGGTACGCTTTTGCGTCCTCGGCTCGAGGTGCAGCGTTTATTTCGTGGCGATAATACCAATTTGCAGGTTCGTTGGTTGGTGCAAAATCAGCAACGTCAAATTCTGCGTCAGGGCGCGGTTGCCCTGCAAGACAGCTTAAGTCTACCGCTCGAGATGACTGCTTTAAGAGGAAAATTGTATTGGGAAGCCTACCTTGAACCGATTCAAGAATTTCCACAGCAACCATACCAAATCAATTTTTGGCAAGATAATCCGACTTTAGCTAATCGTTTGCGCCAAACCACCGAAGTCGTTTCGGGCATACCAGCCGTTCAAACCTCAAGTACCAATCTGCAAATCGAACTAAAAACCGCATCAACTTTGCGAATAAATCAAGCCTCTCATCTCGAGATTCGGGTCACAGACAAGACCAAACGAGGCATCAAAAGTGACCTGACCCTAGCCGTGGTGGATGAAACGGTGCATCTGCTTATCGCTCCTAGCCCTGTGCTGCTGCCAAGTAGCGATGAAATTATTGACCAAAATACAACCGATACGGTTTTTTACAAAAGTCTTCAAACCGATGCTAATGGCTTTGCAATAATCCCTTTTACTGCGCCTGAACGGGCTGGGAATTGGCGTATCACGGCTCGAGTTGTGACTCAAAATGGTGCAGTTGCCAAACAGATCACTCGAGTCCAAACCAAGCGCAGTCTATTGCTTGAACCTAGCGCCGCAACACATATGGTCTTAGGGGATCAGTTGCAAATGCAAGTTGGTATTCGCAACACCAGTACCGAGGTGCTAACAGGGCAATTGCTTTGGCAGGGCGGTCAGTTAGGGCAGCAAAGTTGGGATGTTAAACTTGAGCCGAACAGTTACACACTTAAATCTTGGAAACTCGAGCCGAACATGCAGGGGCGTTTTGCCACCAAATTATTGTTTCGTAATGCCACTGAAACCACCGAGACCACAGGTATTTTTGAAGTGCTTGCCCCATATGGACAAGATGTACTCACCGTAACCTCTAAAAACCAAACGGTTGTGCCAGTCAAAGCTAAACCAAAGGCTGTGGATGGCACTGCAAAATTGCAACTCGAGTTGCTGGGGTCGTTGTTGCAACAACAACAAAAACTACATTTACAAGCCGATGTGGATAACTCGGACTGCTCATCTACCCAAATGAGTAGCCTATTCAGTCGTGTTTTACTGCTCGAGTCCAGTGCATTTTATCTTATGACCAATGCCCAACTCGAGCAGAGCAAAAAGACCATTCTTCAAATTATAACTAAGCTGGAGCAACTACAAAACCCAGAAGGCTACTGGTTTTATTGCGGGGACGAGGACGAGCAAATCAAGTGGTCGGTCAACACCACCACCAATGTTGTTTCGGCACTTCTTCGCGCTCAAAAACAAGGTTTTGTTGTGCCAAAAACGATGCTCGAAAACAGTCTTATTTGGATTGCCCAAGAAGTGAAAAATGTAGAACAACCACCTATAGACCGAGCTTATTTGGTGCGAATCCAAAGCGAAACAGGCATTTCTAACCTTGAGGTTTTGCAAGAATTAAGCACTTTTGATGATCCATTGGTATTGGCAAACCTTTCAATGGCATACCTTAATTTGAAACTTGAAGTTCAAGCCCGAAGTATTTTGCAACGAATTCTCGAGCAACGCCAAGAACAAACCAACACTGTTGTTTGGGGCGAAGAAGGCGATCAGCTTCGTCCAACTGCCTTTACCTTGGAATTACTTGCCCAACTCGAGCCAGAAAACCCTCTGATTGCCAAAGCTGAAGTTTTTTTGCAAAAACAAACTTCGATAGCCATTTTTCGGGCTGGGTTGATGCTCGAGCGACGAGAAAATAGCAACTCAAGCCAACCTATACAAGTCGTATTTAATGGTCAAGTTCTGCCAAAAAGTAACGATGGGACATGGGCAATTCCTAAGTTCAATCCAGATAACACTCTCGAGTTACGCCATTACCAAGGCACGTATACCGCCACAATTCGCTATCAGTATTTGGATAGGTCATACGCACCTATTGAGCGTGGCATCAAAATCGAACGACGTTTTGAGAAACTGGTTTTAGAAGACGGAATTTATTACCCAAAACCACTGTTTTTAGGTCAGCAGCAACTCGAGCCGTTGCAGGTCGGGGATTTGGTTTTACTCCACATAAACGGAAAAGCAAATACGGCTGTACGAATAGCCCAACCTCTTCCACCCGCTTTTGTTATTCAACCGATGACTGACCAACAAATTGCTGGTATTCGGACTAAAGATATTCTTGATTACATCGGTGTTCGACGGGTGGATCAAATACGAAATTACCTAGTATCACCAGTTGATCATTCTTTAGAAACCACCCTAAAAAATAATACTTTAACAATTAATGGTGTTGGTGGGCTTGACCCAGAGCATAAGCCCTTAAGCGTTTTATTTCGGATTATTCAAGCAGGTCAAATGCTGATTTTACCAACCCGATGTGAAACCCTACAACCCGGGGCTTTTGCCAGTACCGAAGCTCCGGTTCTGACTATTACAGGAGAACGCTAATGCGCCGATTATTGGTTATTTGTCTATTGCTAGGTTTACTGTCTTCAATAGCCACGGCTCAAATTTTTGATAGTCAATACCGAGACCAGCCGACTAAGCAAGTGTTGCTGCCTTTGACAGAAGTTTTTAGTTATCGCCGACCCAATAATCCCAATCTCGCGATTGCGCCTAGTTTTGTTGTTATCACCGATCAATTTGATCCTCGTCCTCAATTTGAGAATCCAGTCCCAATGGGCGACTTGGTGATTTGGCAAGTTTTGCGTCCAGAAAAAAACTTTATTGAAGGGGTCAATCCTGATTTACTCGAGCGAGTGCCATTTCGTCGCTTAGCCTTGATTGCTGGTCAGACATTACGTAAGCAAAGAATTGATTCTCGGTATGACCGAACCGAGATGTGGGGTGCCAATGCAGGTTCGTTACCTGCTGGCGTATACTGGGTAGAGTCTCGAGCCAACCCTGAATGGAATAATTATGTGCTGGTCAGTGATTTAGAAGTACGCATCAAGCACAATGGGCGTAAACTCTTGGCTTTTACTTCCCGAAAAACTGACGGTAAGCCCATGCCGTCTCAAGTCTGGGTGGATAAAACCAGTTTTAGAACCGATGCCAATGGAATTGTTCAAACACAACTGATTGAAAATAAATCTGAGGCTTCGGTCAGCGCTCGTTCTGGCGGTCATTGGGCTTTTGCTTCCGGAGATGTTGCTTCGTGGAATTACAGTCCAGATTTTGGTCAACTTGACCCATTCACGGCTCGAGTTTTACTGACCACTGACCGAAGGCTCTATAAAATTGGGGATACCGTTCATTGGAAAGCCACGGCTTTAGATGCCAAAACCTTGCGTCCGATGGTCAATAAATTGGTGACTTTATGGGGGGGTAGTGGCGCAGATTCAGAAGGTCGGTACTCTGGGTACAGCAACGAATTCGGGGTGGTTTTTGGGCAGTTCAAAATCTCAGAAGAAACCTCTCGTGGTAAAATGTTTATTTCTGCCGAAGTTGGCAACGAAATTGCTTGCCCTTACAACAAGGGTTGCACAGGCAATTCGACTTTCATCGAAATAGAAGATTACAAAAAACCCGAAGTACAAATTGTGATTCGTCCAGCCCAAACCCGTGTGGCAGTAGGTAGGGATATTGAAGCTAAGCTCGAGGTTCGGGGGTTATTTCGCAGTGCCAGTTTTCAAGCCAAAGTCGTCTGGCAAGTGCTAACCGACCCAGCCATGAATTACGAAAAACAAGAAATCGAGTACCGCACAGTGCTTGCCGAAGGTTCACAAACCATAACCGATGATACCCAAATAACGATTCGCGCCGCGACCAACCGCACCCAGAAAGCCACCATTAAAGCGGTGATTCGCGCCCGAGTCGAAAGTAGTTCGTTTCAAACAAGTCAAGCCGAAGAATTTGTGCTGACGCAATTAAGCCCAGTTGACCTCGAGTTACTCGAGGAAAAATCAGTGTTTGTTTTGGGGCAAAAAGTAATTATTCCCATGCAATTAAAAAACCTTGTTGGGCAGCCGATAAGAACCAATTTAATAGTCCAACTGAGCAGCCAAAATACCAAACGTGAAATTAAGCTCGAGTCCGATTCTCAAGGTATGGTTAAGCTCGAGTTACCCAATTTAGCCCTTGGGCAGTACAGCTTAGGTTTTATTTGGGTGAATGCCAATAATGTTTACGACACAAAACCAATTGCTAAGCAAATCAGTTTTGATGTTTTTGCAACCAATCAAAACACCACCCGCGATAAACTGGCAATCAATACCAATCAATCTGGATACCGCGTTGGACAAACCGCTACTGTCACGGTGCGAATGCCAAAAGGAGCGCAACATGCGCTGATTACCCTCGAGACTGACGAACTTTTGCGTTACGAGATTATTCGCAATGCAGCCCCAGTTTGGACTTGGCGAGTTCCAATAACCGAGCAAATGCGTGGTCATGCTTTTGTCAAAGTCAGTACCGCCAATGGCAGCCCACAATTTGCTGAAACTCGTTTGAATATCAGTAATGCCGATAAGATTTTACAAGTGCTGCTTAAGCCAAATCAATTAAAATACGGCATTCGTGAAACTGGTCAGCTTGAACTCGAGGTTCAAGATAGTCTTGGGCGCGGTCTGGCAGCCAACCTAAGCGTTGCACTGGTAGACGAAGGGGTGCATTTGCTTCGTTCTAGTGTGCAGAACCCAATCACCATCTACCAAGCTCGAGAAGTCAGTGGAGTGATTTCTAAGTCGAGCATTCATTTGGAAGCCGATAACGATGTTGTGCTTTATAGTATGGCAGCCCAAGACAGCAATACACAGTTAGCTTCAGAACTTAGCGGGTCTTTAGGTCAAGCCAACCCACCTTTGCACAACTCAAGCAGCGCAGTTATCCGGCAAAACCTACCCGATACGGCACTGTGGTTGCCTAACCTCAAAACCGACTCGAGCGGTAAGGCAACTATAAAATTCAAATTACCAGATAACATCACCACTTGGCGTTTTACAGTTGTTGCCTCGAGCCAAACAGGACACTTTGGGGCTGGGCGAGCTTGGGTACAAACTTCACAAGGCGTGACCACCCAACTCGAGTTACCACCTTTTTTATTGCTTGGCGATGAGGCTGTGCTACGCGCCAAGGTTTTTAACGGTACAACTGCCCCATTAAGCAGTTTATTTACCTTCATTGCCCCAAATTTATTCAGTCCTGTAGAGCAAATGATAACTGTAGAACCGAACGCCCAAGCCAGCCTGAGTGGTACGGCTCGAGCCGGTGCAGTCGGTGAGTACAAAATCAGAACTACTTTTCCTGCGGGTGGTTTAGGTGATGCGCTCGAGCAACCACTCACGGTACTGCCAAAGCGCTCAGATGATTTAATAGCTGTCGTAGGGAAGAGCAACGACGGCAGTATTAAGTTTAAGCTGCCTCAAGGCACAATTGCCGAGAATGCCAAGTTGTACTTAGACTTAAAACCTTCATTGGTAAAAAATGAACAGGAGGCTTTTGCAAACAGATTCTTAGAACCCGATAGAACTCGAAAATATCCGTGTGCTGCAAATAATGCTAAAGAACTGACCGAATCTTTATTGCTTGAACAATCACATCAACGCCAGCCGCTCAAACCCCAACAACTTCGGACGCTTGAAGGCTATATTCCAGAACTTTTAACTTCCCTCGAGCAGCAACAGCGTGTAGATGGTTGGTGGTCAGAATGCCAAGATAATTTTGCAGACTGGAAATACAGTCGAGTTTTTCAGACCACATTCGATGTGCTACAAACCTTAATTTTTGCTAAACGCCAAGGATTACGGGTTTCGGATAAAGTCATCGAACGAGGCTTACAATGGTTGACCACTAGCCCTAACGCCCAAGCAAACAGCAAATCCGAGCGTGGCAACTTATTACTGACTCTAGCGATGGCTGAACGAGCCAATTTACAAGCCATGCAGCAACTCGAGACGGTTGCTGCTAAAGAACCCACGGCATTAGCCCTGCTTGGTCTGGCGTATCTCGAGTTAAAACGCAACAGCGATGCAGAACGGATGTTACAAAAACTCTTGGCTTTGCGGGTTGAGCGTACCTACACCATTTCTTGGAATGAAGAAGATTATTTTTATCCTCGCCGCGACTACCTAACTTCCACTCGACCCGATGAAACTGCAATTGTGCTTTTGTTTATAGCCACCATACAACCTAATCATAAGTTGATTCCAAAAATAGTGGCGTACAATTCTGGGCAAGCCATCACCCTGAAAACAGCCTTATTGCTCGATCAAAACCGCAATACACCCAATAAAATACCAGTCTGGCTTAACGGCAGACCGATTAACTTTGAAGAAGACATTCCACTCGAGCATTTACAACTTAATACCGAAAACGAACTCGAAATAAAGTACCCCAACACTTTCTACACCTTTGCCCTGTATTACCAACTCGAGCCGTCTGAATTTACACCCGTGGAAACTGAACTAAAATTAACCCGTACTTACGAAAAAATTATCGCTCGAGCAGATGGCGCAACCTTCCGCAAAGCCCTTTTTCAAAATAACCAACAACTCGAGCCGTTGCACATTGGTGATAAGGTGCTTGTCACACTCGAGGCAAAACTGGAACGCGGTTCACTAAGGTTGCCCATCAACGACCCACTGCCACCGGCGACATTCGCGGGCTTCGGGTCGGAATTCCGAC
>JANNEE010000501.1:0-1882 GCA_031388325.1 Deinococcales bacterium | reverse complement strand
CTTGGTTAATCCGCTTGACCCGCGTGTGGCTAAACCACTGGCTCGAGTCAGTCCTTAAATTCGTATGAACCTTGTATTTATTGAATGCTAAAACGTATTTGCATTGGTGTCTGTACGCATTATCCCCTTGTACAGAAACTTGAGAAGCCGCACAATAAGCCTCATGAATTCAAATCATCAGCACTTGGCAGAGGTTCTTGTCTCGCATTCGACCAAACTCAAAGTTTGAGAACGGGTCTTAATCGAAGCCTTTGACATCCCGGAGAGCTTACTCGAAACCCTAATAGACCGTGTTGTCCAAGCTGGTGCGATTCCTTTTGTGGACACCAAACACAACCGTGTGTTGCGAAAACTCTATATGAATGCCACAGAAGAAATGATGATGCGCTGGTCTAGTTGGGAAGCCGAACGGATGCAGCAAATGGATGCCTACATTGGCATTCGTGGTAGCAACAATGCCCTCGAGATGTCGGATGTACCGGGTGAACGGATGAAGCACTACCAAACCCATATTTGGGGCAAGGTGCATCGTTACCGTGTAGACCACACCAAATGGGTGGTTTTGCGTTATCCAAGCTCATCTTTTGCCCAGAGCGCTGGCATGAGCAGTGAGGCTTTTGAAGAATTTTATTATAATGTCTGTACCCTCGATTATGCCAAGATGCACCAAGCCCAACTGCCACTGCAAAAACGAATGCTCGAGACCGATAAAGTGCGTTTAACTGGTCTAAACACCGACCTCGAGTTTAGTATTAAGGGTATCGGTGCGGTCATCTGCGCGGGCGAACGCAACATCCCCGATGGCGAAATTTATTCTTGTCCAGTCAAAGATAGTGTCAATGGCACAATTCATTACAACACCCCAACGCTCTATCATGGGGTGCGTTTTGAAAACATTGCCCTCGAGTTCAGAGATGGAAAAATCGTCAATGCCACCAGCAACAACACTGCCCGTTTGAACGAAATCCTAGATTCGGATGAAGGCGCACGGTACATTGGCGAATTTGCCATTGGTTTTAATCCGTACATTACCAAGCCAATGCTGGACATCTTATTTGATGAAAAAATCGCTGGGAGTTTCCATTTTACACCCGGGCAAGCCTATGAAAACGCCGACAATGGCAATCGCAGTGCGGTGCATTGGGACATGGTGTTTATTCAAACCCCAGAATACGGCGGTGGCGAAATGTTTTTTGATGGAGAATTGATTCGTCAAAATGGTTTGTTTGTCCCAACTGACCTGCACGGCTTAAATCCAGAGAACTTAAAATAAATGCTAGGCTAAATCATGAAAGGCTTAATTCCAGCCGCCGGTCTGGGGACTCGTTTGCGTCCCCTGACTTATACTTTACCTAAACCGCTCTTAAGTGTTGCCAATAAACCGATTATTCAGTATGCCATTGAGGACCTACGCAAGGCTGGCATTCGTGAGGTTGGGATTATTGTCTCTGATTTTGTCAAAGCTGCCCTCGAGAAAGAGGGGCTTGAAGTCGAAGGGGTAGAGATTTCTTATATCACCCAAAAAGAGCAATTGGGGATTGCCCATGCGGTTAAACAAGCCGCGACTTGGCTAGACGGCGCAGATTTTTGTTTGTACTTATCCGATAATTTATTTGAAGAAGGGGTCTCGAGGTACGTTTCGAGTTTTTTAGAGGGTGATGTGGATGGAGTAATTGCCCTAGTCCAAGTGGATAATCCCAAGGAATTTGGTGTGGCGGTACTCGATAGCGCAGGCAAGGTGCAAAAAATTCTCGAGAAGCCGCAAAACCCACCGAGTAATTTAGCTGTGGCTGGCGTGTACTGCTTTAAGAATAAAATCCTTGAGGTGATTGATGGTTTAAGCCCATCGGCAAGGGGCGAATACGAAATTACCGATGCGATT
>JANNEE010000092.1:0-3852 GCA_031388325.1 Deinococcales bacterium | reverse complement strand
CAGTACATACAGCACTTCGCGCTCGAGACGATAAAAAACATTTTTGCCACGCTGCTCACTTGAGACCAAGCCAACATCTCGTAAAGCTGCCAAATGATATGAAACTTTACTTTGTGACAGCGTAAGCAACACTTCGAGTTCACAGACACAATGTTCGCGCCCAGCTAAAATCGAAACGATTTCAAAACGCAAATCATGACCTAGGGCTTTAATCTGCTCGAGTGGTGAATAAACAACTTCTATCATCAATTTAAGTATATGCGTTTGGCTGTACAATGTACACAATCCCACCACTATGCCCAAGCCAAGCCCGCTCGAGTTCGGCACGTTTATAAATCACGCGCACGGTTTCGTCGCTTTCGTTAGCTGGGTCATTGACGATTGGGTCACCATCTTTGGTAAAACCGCGCAGTACCACCAAATGCCCCCCTGAATGCCCAATCGGAGCGTTTTGTAACTCACCTTCTTTCCAGCCAATAGATAAGGCAATCGGCACGCCTCGAGCCAAGTATGCTTGGGCTTCGCTAAAACTGCTTAGGTGCGACACAAAGCCCTGCAAACCCTTACTGCCCACATACGCCATGTTGAACGCCCAATTGCCCGCGCCGTTGTACTTGACATCCCAGACGGCTTTAGCAGTCTCTGGCACAGTATCGGCTAGGTTTAAGCCCAGTTTATTGCTCCAATACTCGAGCAGCATGGTTGTGCTGGTCGGACTACACCAGACCCGCCCACCTTTTGGGTAAATCATTTGTGAACGCCTTGGTACATCCAACTCGAGTTCCTGTGTCGCAACTGATGGCAACGGCAAATCCACATCTTCATCACTCGAGAAAGTTGCGGCTAAACCCGTCAGTTGGGCTTGTCCGTCTAGGTTCACACGGATTTGCAGTGCGTCGGCTTGGGATTTACAAATAATCGTGTCGGTCTCGAGAAAAACTCCTTCATCGTCATCATCAAAAGAAGTGTTATCGAGCGGGTTAGCGCTCCATTGGGCAAGCCGTAAATACTTTGACCAACCCGAACCAAAACGCACCCGAACCTCGAGTAACACACTTGCACCATTGGGGGTTAGCGCATTCCAAGAGACAATACATCGCTTAAAAGGACGTTCCAAAGGCTGAGTCTCGAGTGAACCTGTCCCTGAAACCAAAAGATTTTTGCTGTTCTCGAGAGTTACGCCGTTTAACTTGGCATTGATTAAACTGTCTCGAGTAAAGGCTGTCCAAGTAATGATGGCTGACATGGATTTATTCTTCCTAGGTTCAATGGGAATTAGATGCTCTTGGGGTGAGGATTGCAAACTCGAGTCTGTCTGATTACGCATCGAGTTTATCATGCTTGATTACGCATCGAGTTTATCGTGCTTTGACCACGGGTAGACAATCCACGCATTGGTTGCCAGCACATAATAATCGGGTTCTAACGCCGTTTCGGACATGCGTGGTTTGTAATGCAGCACAGCCGTAATCGGTGTGCCTCCAGCCTGATGAACCCTTGTCGCCACAGCTTGAATGGTACGCCCAGAATCCCATACCTCATCCACAATTAAGACCCGTTTACCCGTTTAAATCGGGTCGGCTGGAAACTGCAAAAAGGTCGGTTGAACGGCTCGTAAACCTGTGCGGTCATCATAGAATTCCACGGCTGCCACGACGATATTGCGAATTCCAAGGCGGTAACCAAGAATAGACCCCGGAATCATCCCACCGCGAGTAATCACCATCATCAGGTCAAATTTTTCATCTTTGAGTTTTGTGGCTAAGATACTGACCTGATCGGTAATACCATCCCATGTTTGATAGTCCTTGTCCATACAGCAGAATAACACTAACGTGCTGTGGTGTCGCATCGTCAACGTGCTGTGGTGTCGCATCGTCAACGTGCTGTGGTGTCGCATCGTCAACGTGCTGTGAAACCAGCGTCTACAGTCACTAACGAACCCGTCATATAACTTGCGTCTGTAGATGCCAAAAATAAGACCACTCGAGCAATTTCTTCGGGTTCGGCTAATCTGCCCATTGGCACAGTTTGGGCTAATTTCTCGAGCAGGGCTTGGGTCACAGCTTCGTTGCGTTCGGCTTGAAGCATTGGGGTGTTGACCTCGCCGGGGCATACGGCGTTAATCCGAATGCCATCTTGGGCGTGTTCTAAGGCTAAAGCCCGAGTCAAATTGTGAATTGCACCTTTGCTGGCACAGTATGCTGCTACGCCAGTTGCCCCTAAATCGCCCCAAATGCTGCCAAAATTGACAATTGCTCCGCGCTGCTGGGCTTTCATGATTCGCAGGGCAGCCCGAGCCATAAAAAACGACCCAGAAACATTGACATTCATGATTTTATGCCATGCCTCATCGGTGGTCTCCATGCCCGTTGCACGCACAATAATTCCAGCCGCATTGACCAGCACGTCGATTTTACTGAATTTTTCAAAACTACGCTGCACCACTGCATCACAAAAACTCGAGTCAGAAATATCCCCAAGCTCGAGATGAGAATTTGTTTGGGCTGCCACAACCTCGCCAAGAGTCTGATTGCGGTCAATCATCACGACTTCTGCCCCAGATGCTGCAAAAGCCCTTACACAAGCTGCACCCATCCCGCTTGCTCCGCCAGTGACCAAAACCACTTGCTGATTAAATTGCATCTGCCTAGTTTAAAGGATAGCTGGATAGTTTTGTCGCTAATTTTTAGGTTAGAATCCGCCTCCAAGATGACAAACTCGAGCAGCGCCATTGTAATTAAAAACATTGGAATGGTTTTCGGTTCTGGCGCGGATGCAGTCAATGCGCTGGCTGGGGTCAGTCTTGAGATTGCTTCTAATGAATTCTTTACGCTGCTCGGTCCAAGCGGATGTGGCAAAACCACCTTGTTGCGTTTAATTGCTGGCTTCGAGCAACCGACAAGCGGTTCAATCAGTCTATACGGGCAGCCGCTTGAGGGTTTACCGCCTTTTAAGCGCCCAGTCAACACGGTTTTTCAAAGTTATGCTCTATTTCCACACATGACCGTGGCACAAAACATTGCTTTTGGTCTCGAAATGCAGCGCACCTCAAGACCCGAGACCAAAAAAATCGTCACGCAGATGCTCGAGTTGGTGCAATTGCCGCATTTGGCAAATCGTTTACCCAGTCAGTTAAGCGGTGGGCAACAGCAACGGGTGGCACTGGCTCGTGCTTTGGCGAACCGTCCCAAGGTCTTGTTACTCGATGAATCGCTTTCGGCACTTGATGCCAAACTCCGCAAAGAAATGCAGCTAGAACTTAAACGCTTACAAGAAGGGACTGGAATTACTTTTGTGTTTGTGACCCACGACCAAGAAGAGGCGCTTACCATGTCTGACCGAATTGCAGTCATGAAACACGGTAAACTCGAGCAGATTGGTACACCCACCGAAATTTATGATTTTCCGCGCACACGCTATGTGGCAGATTTTATTGGTGAGACTAATTTTTTAACTGGTATTGCCGAGGCTGGCGGTCTGCGTTTGACCGATGGGCAATTGATCAAAACCGCACACAATCGTAACCTAGGCTTAAAGGTAGATGTGGCAGTCCGTCCAGAACGGGCGCTGATTTCTCGAGAAGGCACGGGGCTAAGCGCTAAGGTGCGCGAAGTGGTCTATGTTGGTACGGATACGGTGGTGTACCTCGAGTTGGCTTCTGAGATTTTTAGAGTACGGATGCAAAATTCAGGTGGGGCGACAAAAATTGTATCGGTCGGTGAAATGGTCGAATTACAGATTCCAGCCGATGCTGTACGAATTCTTGAACCATCCGAGGTATTGGGGACGCACGAACCATCCGAGGTATTGGGGACGCACGAACCATCCGAGGCATTGGGAACGCACGAG
>JANNEE010000080.1:0-6486 GCA_031388325.1 Deinococcales bacterium | reverse complement strand
GAGTACCACCGCCACCAGCATTAGTTTGGCATGGACAGCCGTCACTGGGGCAACCAGCTATGTCTTAGAGCGCGGTATTGCGGCTGGTGCAAAAGCCCAAATTGCCACGCCTACAGGCAACACCTACACCGACTCTGGTTTGACCACTGGTACAAATTATAGTTATGCCCTTAAAGCCGTTAATGCCAAAGGCTCGAGCGCTGCTGCTACCGTGTCCGGTGTGCCACTTGCGCCGGGCGCTGACCCAGATGGCGATGGTGTTTCCACTGCCGACGAACTGGCTGGTTGGGATGTGGTGATTTCCAGAGGTGGAACACAGCTTTCTACCCGTAAAGTCACTTCTGACCCGAGTAAAGCCGATACCGATAGCGATGGTCTGACTGACGGACAAGAACGCAGCCGATTTATAGACCCGAACACCGATGATACAGACGCTGACTTACTTAAAGATGCCGATGAAGTGAACATTTGGGTCAGTAATCCAGCCGATGTGGATACCGATAATGACTCCACAGGTAATTCTGGATTGTTTGATGGGAACGAATTAGCCACCTATAAAACTTCACCGACCTTAGCTGACACAGACGGCGACTTTTTTAATGACTTTCAAGAAGCCATTACACTAGGTAATGAATTTAAGCCCTTAATTGCCAATACCCCACGTTTTGAACTTGAATTTGCTTCCGCTCCAAGCATCAGCTTGGTTGTAGTTGACACCACCAACAGCAATAACAATGTCACCAAAAGCTCGAGCCTTGCGCTTGGTTCAACCAGTTCCAAAAGCAGCACCGACACCAACACTGAACGTTTTAGCGCCGAAGTCAGCGTGACCGTGGGTGTAGAAGCCAAAGCTGGTTTAGATGGTGGCGTGACCGCTTCCTCGAGCGTCACGGCAACCGCAGGGTACGGCACAGAAAACACCAAGAGTTTCACCAGCGAATCTGGTAATTCAACCCAAAAGACTGCCGAAGAAGCCCGCAGTTCTGGTTCAGAAGTTGGTAAACAAATCGGTGGTGGAACAATGACGGTTGGTTTTAAGGTCAAGAACACAGGTGATATTACCTTTACCCTGACCAATCTGGCGATTTCGGTTTTGCGTCGTGACCCCAACGATTCAACCAAATACAAATTTGTTGGTTCAATGACCCCAAACTTGGGTTCTGGCACGCCTCCAAGCCTGACTTTAGGCAAAGGTGTGACTTCTGGTGCATTAGGCGCAACCCTACCTTTTACCGATGCTACCGAATTACTCGAGATTATGCGAAACCCAGCCGATTTGCGTTTTGAATTGGCAGGATATGACTTAAAAGACGGCAACGACAAGAACTTTGCTTTCCAAAACGATTTTACCAACGGGCAAACGGCTCAAATTGTGGTGGATTACGGCAATGGCAATGTCGTGCGTCAGCGCGTGGCAACCAATGTCGAACGGGTAGCTGGAACTATCGTTGGTGTGAAACTCGGTAAAGCCCTGAACGACATTCTGGGTTTACCGTACACCACCATTGCGGACACTGTAACTGGTTTTAAGGTCATTAACGGTATTACTGATAAAAAAGTAGGTCAGATGATTAGCTCCAAAACTGTGGCTGATCCTAAATCGCTCTGGGTTGTGATTGGCTCGAATGGCTTAGCCATGACTGGAGTCAATGTAGATGACATTCTGGTTAAATCTGGAACAGAAGTTCGTTTAATGCTGGCTCGTGATGTTGATGGTGATAAGTTACTCGAGAACGAAGAGTATTTCTATGAAACCTCAGATTCAAATCCAGACAGCGATGGCGACACGATTACTGATTTTGATGAAGTACGCACGGGTTGGAATGTCCAAGTGATTGGTAAGCCGGTCAAGAAAGTTTATGCCAATCCAAAAGCAGTGGATTCTGACACGGATAGCCTGACAGATTTACAAGAAAAAACCGCAGGCACAAATCCGCTCCTCAATGACACTGACTCCGATGGTACATTGGATGCAGCCGATACAGACCCGCTCAATCCAGCGACTAATCCAATCATCACTGGTTTTGATGTGACTGTAGCTGGTAAAACCGCCACACTGGTTGCCACGGTTGCCAATCCAAGCCTGAAAGATTCAGTCATTAACTGGGGTGACGGCACTGCTAACACCGTTTTAACAGGTAATCCAGCCAAAACCATTAGTGTGCAACATGTCTATGCCACGAGCGGTTTGTTTACTGTTACCCTAACTGCTTCAGACTCGAGCGCTCCAACGCCAAAAACAACAACTGTGACTAAAAACTTAGATATTAAAGACATCACCAGTAATTTACTGGCTTGGTTTAAGTTTAATGGTCCAACCAGTGGCACAACCATTAACGGTCCTGTTGTCAATACTGCCAACAGCAGTAGGAATGGCACAGCCGATGGCAGTGGTTGTGTCCTGACCGATACGGGAATTTTTAATCTGGTCAATACTGCCTACCGTTTTAACTTTAATGAGGGCGGCGCAGGATGCGGCAGTTCTCAGCATGGCAGTGTCACAGTACAAAACCTTGGTTTTTCCCAAGAATTTACCTTTAGTGCGTGGATTAAACCCCAAGGCAACCTCGGAGATAACTGGATTATGGGTCAAGCTGATAACAACGGCAGTAATCCTTGGGCGCGTATGTTCATTGGTCAACTTGGCGATCAAGCCAATAGTGGTACAGCCGTAGGCGTTAGTGGAAAAGTTTCTTTCTTACTACCACGTGCGAGCAACACCAGTATTCTAATCACTGACCCAACAACGATTAGCCTAGATACTTGGTATCACTATGCGGTGACAGTATCAAAGTCTGGTGCAACAACCACAGTCAAACTGTACCGAAATGGTGGTCTGGTAAATACCGTCAGTAAAGACTTTACTTACACTGCTCCTAACACGACAGGTTCATTCTTGGTCGGCAATGGTCAGCAAGGCGCAGGTAGTGGCTCTGGAAGCAATATCTATCGCGGAGTCATAGACAACTTGCGTGTCTATGGTCGAGCCTTAGCTGCTAACGAAGTGGTAGCCGTTAAAGACGCTCCAGAAAACTAAGCAATAAAAAATCACCCCGCACTCGAGAACAGTGCGGGGTGATTTTTATACTTACGGCAAGTTATTTAAGGCACTCTGCACACTCGAGACTAAATCCGAAGCGTTGCTTGCAGCACCCAAAGTTAAATACAAATTCAGGCTCAGTAAAAACAATTTGGTGTTGTGGCGTTTAGCCAGTCCAGCCGTATCAAACCAAATATCGTTCCAAGAACCAAATGGCGCAGGGGCAACAACTTTACCAATGTACTCAGACCACTCGGTTAAATTAAACATGCCCCGTGCCAGCACTGCAATCACTACCCTTGCCAGTCTTTCATCTTCGCCAAACGCATAAGAAGTCTCGGTATTTGGTGCAACTTTAGAACGCACTGCCTCGAGAATTCGGGTCATGTCGGCTTTCTCGAGTTGCTTAGAACTGGCAAGCCGAAAAAGCACATCTGCCCCGTGTGCCACGCCATGCACATAACCCAGTTGCTTATCAAATCCACGTAAGTCTTGTTCATTGGTTAGGTACGTCACGCCCGCCTCGAGCAAGGCTTTGACATCCCTTACCTCGAGATACGGTGTGAGATTATCTTGACGTATCAGTTCTGATAAAATTAAAGCACTAAAGGTACGCCTGAACGCCGAATCCGTGCCGCGCTCACCAATCCCCATTTTTAAGTTTGGGGTTAGTGTGGCAATCATGCGTTTAAGAGCATCGGCTTTGAGGACACCGCGCCGTATCCAACGTGACAGAATTTCAAAACCATATGAATCTCGCAACTCTGAATCAGGCGAAGCGAGGCATTCCATCAGCACAGTCGTGACTTCATCGGGTGTAAAATTGGTGGGGGCAGCATAATTATTTTGGACAATCCCGCGAAAAAAGGTTTTATTCATCGCTCCCTTTGGACAAGCAGCATCTGTTTGTCCAGCCACTCGAGTCAGACCAAAACCAAGCACCATCAGCAGTGCTAACGCCGTTACTTTGAACATTTGAACCTCCGATTTTTGGCGCTCGAGCCGCCTGTATTTAGCTTGCGCCTAGGTTCACTCAAAACCAAGAGCATTTTTTGAGTGGATGTTCACGCATAATGTAAGTATGAAAGTTCAACGTCTCGAGCAAGCCAGCGCTGCTAAGCTCCTATTATCTGGTAAAGCCCAAGCGGTGCTGCGTCCATTTTTGAACAACCAACTCAGTGTTGGAGAAGCTACCAAGCTCATCGGTTTACCAATCAATACAACCGCCTACTGGGTCGGGAAACTCCTTAAACATCAGATTCTCGAGATTGTGCAAAGTTCACCTTTGGTTACATACCAAGCAGTTGCCAATGGTTTTTTTATTCCGTTTTCCTTAGCGGGTAAGGAAAGTATAAAGTCGTTGTACGCCAGTATCCAAGCTCCTGTTCTCGAGTTATTTCATGCCAGTATTAGCGAGGTGATGAACGACACCGAAGGCGACTGGGGCGTGTGCATCAGCACTTATGAACAAAATTTAATCTTAACGATTGTGGATGAAGCTAGGGGCGGGATTAGCCTTAACTCGAGACGACCCGACACACCCGCTACTGTCAACTTATGGGGATTTCTGCACTTGGACTTTGAAGATGCCAAAGCCATGCAGCACGAGTTAATTGAGGTCTACCAAAAGTACCTACAAAAAAGTGGCGCTCAGAAGTATTTACTGCGGTTAGGTAATGTTCCTGTTAAATCGTGACCCTCAGGAAAATCCTGTTTTCTCGAGCCTTGGCTGCTAAGATAATCCGATGAATCAACTCCACCTCGAGATTAACTACAGCAGTTTATTAAACCTACCCGAAACCTCGAGTGGCTATAGAAAAACCGATGCAGAACGCCTAACCATGATTACCGAAAAAGGCTACACAGGGGTGCAAGGCGGCGACCCAAGCCTGATTCGGGCGGCGGGACTTCGCTTTACTGAATCCGGCAGTGTGCGAAAACACAGCGATGCCGATGCCGTGGCTCGAGCCGCCGTTATTTCCAAAGCCGAAGCGGTTACAGTCCACGTTGGTACAGGTTTTGAAGACGACCTGCAAATGGATGCCTTGTTACGCGCTATTCTCGATGCAACCCAAAAACATCAAATCCCAATGTACATCGAAACCCACCGCGCTACGATTACCCAAGATGCTTGGCGCACGGTGCAAGCCGCCAAGGTGTTTCCAGAACTGCGCTTTAATCTTGATTTTAGCCATTGGTACACCGGTCTTGAGTGGGTCTACGGCGATATGGAAGCCAAACTCGAGTTTATTGCCCCTGTGCTTGACCGTGTGCGCTATATTCATGCCCGAATAGGCGATAGTGGCAGTATTCAAGTTGGTTTGAAGACCCCAGATATGGAGCGCCATATTGCTGTTTTTGAAAGCGTTTGGACTCGAGCCATGCAGGGATTTTTAAGTACGGCTGAATCATCCGAAGTGCTTTCGTTTGTTCCAGAATTGCTGCACCCCAGCATCAATTATGCTCGAGTTTTTCCAGACGCGAGTGGTGCGTATGTTGAGGAATCAGACCGGTGGCTCGAGTCTTGGCAACTTGCCCAGATTGGCAAGAAGTGTTTTTTAGAGGCTACAAAAATCCGTTAACCTAAATCCCGAACTTGTACTCGAGCCGCTAGATTTTGCGCCTCAAGTGTTCTACAATTTATACTTAGTATAAAAATCCTAATCCCCACCCTCAAGGAGTTCATCATGAAGATTCGTAAAGCCGCCGTCGTCGGCTCTGGCACAATGGGCGCTGCTGTCGCCGCTCACCTCGCAAATGCTGGTATTCCCGTGCTGCTCTTAGATATTGCTGGTTCTGGCGCAGACAAAAACGAGATTGTCAAAAAAGGACTCGAGCGAGCCTTAAAAGCCAAGCCTGCCGCTTTCATGCACCCCAAAGCCGCGCAACTCATCACACTCGGTAATCTCGAGGATGACATTAGCAAATTAACAGGTGTGGACTGGATTTTTGAAGCGATTCTCGAGAAGTTAGAGGTCAAACAAGATTTCTGGGCTAAAGTCGAAGCCACTGGCACAAAAGCAATTGTCAGCAGCAACTCGAGCGGTATTCCAATGCACTTGCAAATTCAAGACCGAAGTCTCGAGTTCAAGCAGCGTTTTGTTGGCACACACTTTTTTAATCCACCGCGTTACTTAAAACTGCTCGAGGTGATTCCCACACCCGACACAAAACCAGAAGTGATTGCAGCCGTCTCTGAGTTTGGCGATAAAGTCCTAGGCAAAGGCGTAGTTGTTGCCAAAGATGTCCCCGGATTTATTGCCAACCGAATTGGTGTCTGGGGCATGACCCATACCGTCCGCGATGCCGTCGAACTCGGTTTGCGCCCCGATGAAGTAGATGCCTACCTCGGTACGCTGATGGGACGAGCCACCAGTGCCAGTTTTCGCACCAACGACCTAAGCGGTTTGGACATCGGTTTGATGGTCGCTAAAAACCTCGGCTCG
>JANNEE010000055.1:0-1856 GCA_031388325.1 Deinococcales bacterium | reverse complement strand
CGGGGTTAATTTGGCTGGGGTAGAGGAGATCATGAAATTGCGTTTTGAACTCGATGAAGTTCAAAGTCAATTTGAGGGTGAAATTTATCGTCTCGAGGGGGCAATCAGAGCCGAATTTACAGCCCAAAGTGCCAATCTGCTTTCCGACGACCCCAAAGACAAAGGGGTATTTGTGATTAGTGTGGCGGCTGAATTGGTGGATATGCACCCGCAAACCCTGCGCTTATATGAGCGCAAAAACCTGATTCGCCCAAAGCGCTCGAGCGGCAAAACTCGGCTTTACTCAGAACGCGATGTGCTGCACCTAAAAGATATTAAGCGCCTGACCCAAGAACTTGGGGTTAATTTAGCTGGGGTCGAAGAAGTGATGCGATTACGTTTTGAACTCGACGATGCCCAAGATCGTCTTGAACAAGAAGCCACAAGACTGCAAACCGAGATTGCTGCCCGTATCGAACTGATGAAAAGTCATTCGCTGCCCTCTAGCAAGACCAAGGCTGTTAAAAAAGCTGCCACTAAAACCAAAGCCAAACCAAAAACCAAAGGCACTAAAAAATCATAGACGATTGCGCTCAAGCCACCAGCCCAACTCTAAAGCTGTGCTGTCGTCGCCTCGAGCCGCGACAATTTGTAATCCGACTGGTAAGCCAGACTCTTTGGTAAAGGGCAAAGACAGCGTAGGCAACCCCACCAAACTAAAGGGAATGGTTAAATCAATAAAGGCACTGCGGTGTGAGCGAATCCCCGATTCGAGCCTCACTTCTTGTGTACCGCGAAGAGGCGCAGCCAAAGGCGCGGCTGGCAAAATCAGCGCGTCCACCTGATTTAAGGTTGTTTCAAGTCCGGTTCGCACCAAACGCCGTTTGGCTCGAGCTTCCAAATAAGCCGCCGCCGTTATCGTCGCCCCATCTTCAAGCGCGGGTCTGATCAGACTCGAGAAACCTTCGGGCTTGGTTTTTAAGGCGGTACGGTGAATAAAAGCAGCTTCGGCTCGAACAATGGTGGTGTAACACGGACTGGCAAGTTCAAGATGTTGGCTTTCTACTTCTAGCACTTCTGCTCCAGCCTCGCGCAGTTGCTCGAGCAACCGCTCAAAGTCTTGGCGTACTGTTACGCCAAGCCGACCCTCGAGCCATTCCCTAAGCACACCAATGCGAATCCCACCCAAGCCGTTTAAGTGGCGCAGAGGCAAATTTCGGTGTGCCAATACCTCGAGCATGGTGTGGGCATCAGCCACAGAATTGGTCAGCACGCCAGCATGGTCACAAGTCATGCTTAAAGGCAGAGCGCCATCTAAAGGAATCCAGCCAAAGCTCGGCTTAAATCCAACAATCCCACAAAAACTGGCGGGAATTCGCACCGAACCGCCTGTGTCTGACCCTAAACTCGCCAGTCCAATTGTGGCAGCCACTGCTGCTGCACTGCCACTGCTCGAGCCGCCTGCTTGACGGTCTGGGTCAAGCGGATTTTTAACATCGCCAGTCCAAAGGTTTTCACCAGTAATGCCGAGGGCAATTTCGTGCAGATTGGTTTTGCCTAAAATAACTGCCCCGGCATTGATTAAATGCTGCACTGCTCGAGCATGATGGACTGGGTTTTGAAATTCTTGAGGTAACTCGGCTTGTGTTCCCGCGAGGGTGGGCATGGTTGCAACATTAAATAAATCCTTAACAGTGATTGGAATACCAAGCAGTACGCCTTTTTTGGCAGTTGTGTCGGCAACTTTGGCAGCTTCAAGGGCTTCTTTAGCCGCCAAATGTGCAAAAACATTCAGATTTGCGTTTCTTGCATTTGCTTCAAGGGCAACTTCGACCAATTGCAAACTGCTGGTTTGACCATTGTCTAAGGCGGCTCGA
>JANNEE010000053.1:0-3586 GCA_031388325.1 Deinococcales bacterium | reverse complement strand
AAGACCTAAGCCAAGGCGATTTATACCCTTCTGGACGTTGGATTTTTAGTGCTGTATGGATAGACGAATCAATCTAAAAAGTGATGTAGTTTTCGTTCACGCCGTTCATTATAACTAAGTTTTCGGAGTGCTTTCATTTCGATTTGGCGGATACGCTCTCGAGTCACATTAAAGTATTGTCCCACTTCGTCAAGTGTATGTATGCGCCCATCTATCAGTCCCTCACGAAGTCTTAAAATCATTGATTCACGCTCAGAAAGTCTAGAAAGTGCTTCCTCCAAGCTCTCTTTGAATGCTTGACTGATAGCTTTTTCGAGCGTTGAATTGCTGGTTTCAATATCCAAATCCGAATCATTTTGAAGTATCTCGAGCGAAAAAGGCTTCTGTGAAACTTCGAGTGTATTTTCAACTCTTTCTGTATCCCAATCAAAGCCCATTTCTTCTACAATCTCTGGCACAGTCGGCTCTCGAGACAATTCTTGTGTTTGCCGTTGAATAGTGCGATTGAGATTATTAATTGTTTCGACTTTATGGACAGGGATACGAATAGTACGTGCTTGGTCAGCAATTGCACGGTTAATTGCTTGCCTTATCCACCATGTTGCATAAGTGCTAAATTTATGACCCCGTTCGTATTCAAATTTTTCTGTGGCAGTCATCAAACCTTGATTACCTACTTGGATTAAATCCATAAAATCCATTCCGCGCCCAACAAAGCGTTTGGCAATACTGACTACTAAACGTAAGTTTGCTTCAATAAGATGCTGCTGTGCTGCTTGACCATCAGATACAAAGGTTTTTAAGTTATATTTTTCTTTGGGGTCAGTTACTTCTAACTCAAGCCTTGCTTTTGCCTTTTGCCCCCGCTCAAATCTCATCGCCAACTCAGTTTCTTGTTTTGGAGTAAGTAAGGCTACTGAACCAATATCCCTCATGTATAAATCCAGTAGATTAACCAAAACGGGATCGGAAATACGGGGTTGTTTAATTTTTTCTTCAATCTCCGCAAGATCATCTGTGGGTACTTCAGTCTCAAAATCTTCTTCGGTTGGTTCTGTCGTCTCGAGTCCAAGGCTAAGATCGTCATCTAACTCGAGAATTTCTGTTTCTGTGTCGTCAAAGTCGGTAATGTCATTGTCCTCAATTTCAAAATCTAGATCAGGCTCATCAGTTTTCTCTAAAGAAATGTCTGTTGGCATTAAACTTTCAAACCCCATTTCTTGTAACTTATTCCATTGCTCGGTAACAAACTGATTCTCTAAATCTAAATAGCTCTCGAGTTGTGGTACTTGAGCGCGTAATGCCTCCCGAAGCTCAGTTTCTGACCAATTGGCACAACCAAAATACCAGCCTTGTGTGGTGTAGATATTCTCGAAAATTGGGTAACAATGAGCCACATCATAGGCATCAATACGCAAAACTGCCGCCAAATCATCAAGTAAAATAAACTCTTTTTGATTATTAAGATAGGTTCGGGCTTCCAGAATATGTAAACGGTTAGGTTCGTAAATAACCCAAGTATCATTTTGCAAAAGCCGTGCTTTGACATTTTTATGATTTAGTAATGCCCATAAAGTTATTAAATCATTCCAATCATCAACGCTAGTATCTAAGAAATTTAGCCTGATGGTAGAAACTCCTGCACGATTCAAATCCGCGCTTATGGATTCAAACAATAACCATCGGTGAGATTGATTTATTAAAATAATTTTTGCCTCAGCCATATCATTCTTAACGACATTTTCAGCAACTCGAATACGTTGGACAGGCTTTTCGGCAGTATTGTCTAGCCATCGGCTTTCTACTAATTTTTTAATAAGAGTTACCGAAAAATCACTCAGTACAGTGTCATATAAAATGTCAACATCAAGAGTCTTTACTTGCAATTGAAGTCTCTGAACAGAAAAAGACCGTAATTGTGTACTGACCGTACTCGAGTAGGATTCTTGACTCATATATTTACTTGTGTAAAATTATAACAGGTCAATGTCGCTCTTTCGTCGCACATAGTATAAATTGCAATTTATTAATAAATTATATGCTATCAAGTAACTCATATTTTCTAGCAACATTTAGCTAGGTTTAGAACTCGAGTCCATCGTAAACTTGTGCGAGCGTTAAAGTTGCCCCAATACAAGGAATGTCAATTTCACCATTTTCTTCAAGAGTTTCTACTATCCAAACTTCACCTTGGCGTTTATAAACCACGACCAGCTTCGTGTGCTGCTCAACCAAAACATACCGTTCTACACTTGGTATTCGGGTATACTCACTGAGTTTTTTGTGACTGTCGGTATCGGCAGTGCTTGCCGAAATCACTTCGAGCAGAAAACAAGGTGTATCCTCGAACCGAGGGTCATTATTATCTAAGCAGTTAATCATGATGTCTGGGTAACGATAACGGGTACTCGAGACACGCAACTGTATAGTTTTGGTCTGAAAGCGGCAGCCTTTGGCTCTGGTCAGTGGGGCTAAAGCAAGGGTGATGTTCAAAACAATTTCTTCATGGCGTTTACTTTCCCCTGCCATGGCGTGGAGTTCGCCATCCACATATTCATGGCGAATTTCAGCGTATTGTTCTTGTTCTAAGTATGTTTCTACGGTCTGGTTCTCGAGGACAGTCATAGAATAAGTCTAGCAGAATTTTCAAACCATAAAAAAAGCGCGAAGATAAAACTCTTCGCGCTTTGCTGTATAAAATTTACTCGCCTGTCTTATCGTCTTTTTTGCCACCCAAACCAAATTGGGCAAACAAGTCGGCATAGACATCACCAAGTTTAGTGGTGACTTTACCGCCGCCGGCATCGGCGTTGGCAAGGTTGCTCGAGTTGCTGCTGTAGTCGTAATCAAAATCACGCTTCTTGCCGCCACGAGCGCTGCCAAAGTTATTGGATTTATTGCGTTGTTGTTGCTGGTCTGGTGCGCTGCTGCCAACTGG
The DNA here is from genome assembly GCA_031388325.1 of Deinococcales bacterium. Lineage (GTDB taxonomy): Bacteria > Deinococcota > Deinococci > Deinococcales > JAAFIG01 > JAAFIG01. Next base: position 648 of record JANNEE010000053.1, on the reverse strand, counting down.
GGCGTTGTTTGCGCCAGGTAAAGCGCGTTTGCGGCTGAGGCTGGCGCGTTGGTCTACTGGGTCTATATTAAGGACAACAGCTTCTACTTCGTCGCCTTTTTTGAAGAGTTCAGAAGCATTGGTGACGCGCTCGTTGGCAAGTTCAGAAATGTGGATTAAACCTTCGATACCATCTTCAATTTCGATAAACACACCGAAATCAGTTAAACCAGTAACTTTACCTTTGACTGGTGTTCCTGGTGGGTATTTGGCGGGCAAAGCACTCCAAGGGTCTGGGGTGGTTTGGCGCATACCAAGGCTAATTCGGCGGTCTTTGGTGTCCATGCGTAAGACAACAGCTTCAACTTCGTCGCCTTCTTTGAGGACTTCGTTTGGATGACGAACTCGTTTTGTCCAGCTAAGCTCGGAGACATGAATCAGTCCCTCGAGACCAGATTCGAGTTCAACAAAAGCACCAAAATTAGTCAGATTGGTGACTTTGCCACTAACCCGTTGTCCAATCGTGAATTTTTCCATTGCCGCAGTCCAAGGGTCTTGCATCAGGGCTTTCATGGATAAGTTAATGCGGTCACGGTCGTTGTCCACGTCCATGACTTGAACTTTAACGGCTTCGCCGAGTTTAACCACTTCTTTAGGGTGTCCAAAACG
>JANNEE010000006.1:0-1645 GCA_031388325.1 Deinococcales bacterium | reverse complement strand
CGAAGCCCATGAGCTTGAGAACGCGGATGTTGCCAGAGCCAAAGCCTTGGCATTTGTGGCAGAGATTCAGCAACTCGCTTAATTTTTCAATCTGAACAAGCGTTTGTACCTAGACAGCTTGTGATTTATAGTGCAAACTATTGTCACTCGAGGGCGGATGCCTTGCCATAAGGCGTTAGACTCTACGTACAAGGTAGTTTGGTAAATCCTCGAAAGAAAATTCGGAATGTGTCTTCCTACAGAGCAGACACGGGGGTTTGCCCCTACGGAATATAGAAAACACTAAAAATCCCCTATTCAATTCTTGTAAGGAAAAATCATGTTCAAAAAAATAGCTGATTTGGTCGCCACCCGCCCCGCTTGGATACTCGGATTCTGGGTAGTTATTCTTGTGCTGTGCGCCTTTCCTGCCTCCTTAACTTCTAAAAACTTAGTTGGCAACGCCAGTGCGCTACCAGGTAGCGAAGCCGAACGGGTTAATCAAATTATCGAAAATGAATTTAAGCTCGAGCGCGTGGACACCACACTGGTGGTCACCGAAAGCGAATTAAATACGAACAAAACCCTATTTTTAGAAAAATACAAAACCTTTGTCACTAAACTCGAGGCGATAGAAGGAGTCAACAGCGTCACCCGTTTTGATGCCAGTAGTCCCTTAAAACTGACTGGCGAAGTGAACGGTAAACTGATTCGCGCCACCGTCCTCAGCACTCGCTTGACCGAACCAAACCCAGTGATTAACGCGATTCGTCAAACGGCTTTAGAAGCTGGCTTACCCGAGACCAAGGTTTTTGTGACTGGGGCAAGTTCTATCACCAAAGATTTTTTGGAAAAATCCGAAGAAGACACCAAAAATAGCGAACTTGCGGCGCTGCCCTTAATTGCGATTGTGCTGGTCTTTGCCTTTGGCGCACTGGTGGCGGCTGGAATTCCAATTGCGGTGGGCGTGGTCTCGATTACCTTAACAATGGCAGCCGTGTACGGTGTGACCCAACTGATTGAAGTCTCGAGTTTTGCCTCGGCAGTCGTGACCATGCTGGGTTTAGGGGCTGGTATTGATTACGCGCTTTTAATGGTCAATCGTTTCCGTGAAGAACTGACCAAAGGACACAGCCCTCGAGTTGCCGCCGCCAATACCACCCGTACTGCCGGACGCGCTGTTGGTTTTAGCGGCTTAACCGTAGCAATTGCGATGGCTGCGCTCTTAATTCCAAACCTGACCTTTGTTCGCAGCATGGGAATTGCTGGGGTGTTGGTGGTTTTAATGACCGTGTTGGTCAGTACCACGGCTGTCCCTGCACTGCTGGCTTTAATCGGTGATCGAGTCAACAGCCCACGCAAATTGCAATTCAAAATTACCTCGAGTGGCAAAGGCAGCACCTTTTGGGCAAATGTTGCCCAAAAAGTCATGCAGCGCCCAATACCTTGGGTAATTGGTGTGGTGGCTTTTATTCTCTTAATTGCCAGTCCAGCCCTGAACATGAAACTTGGCTACACGGGAGCGTTCGGATTATCTTCAAATGTCGAATCTCGCAAAGGACTCGAACTGATTCGCCCGATAGAACTTGGTGGCAGTTTAGACCAATTTGAAATCATTCTCGAGACCAGTAATTTTAGGCAAGACCGCAGCAAATGGCGTGCCTTA
>JANNEE010000791.1:0-14166 GCA_031388325.1 Deinococcales bacterium | reverse complement strand
ATACCTCTTGTAAACTTTCCCATTGGTGTTTGTAGAGTGTATTTGTGTTAGGAATTAATTCACGGGCTAACCATTGTAAATCCTGAAACGGCATTGGTAAATGATTTGCTGCTTGCGTCAGTGTAAATCCGGATGATGGATAAACAGCAACTGGCTCAATAAGCGGAGGAATTGAAATAATATTGTTTTCCAATACCCTGCGACGTTCAATATCAAGGGCGTTGTACCTTAATGGAAAAGCACTTTCAATATACATTTTGTAAATTAAATCAATACGTTGTTGTGCGCCAATAATATCATTCATGATTTTTATGCTCGACTTTCAAGTGAAGTTTTTTGGTGATGATTTCCATTAAAGAGGGTGAAATGTCCGAATAGATGAGCCAATCATTTTGTGACTTGGGTAATTTTCCGCTCGAGAGAACCAAAAGACGTTCATAGAATTCTGGGAAGCGTTGGTCTAAGATTACAGCCAATTGTTGTTTTTTACTGTCATATTTAACAGGATGTAAAACTTGTCGAGTGTATAAAGTTAAAAATCGTAAACCATACCAGTCTGCCCGATATAAAGACTTTCTACTTTGATCGTAATAAAGGGTTGCCCTAGGAAACTTGGTTTGGACATTGAGCATAAAAAATTGATAAAGACCAGAATCTTCAACTCGAGTAACCGATATAAAATTTTGCCCGTCGTATATACGAGCCTCAAAACGAGACAAATCCATATCTGGAAGAACCTCAAGATAGCCCTGCCATTCTTTAATTGATGGAAGATGTTTTACCCATGTGTTTATTGCATCAGTGTACACCAAATTACTAATTTGCAAAGTTGAACTAGGGTCAATAGGTCGCCAATGAACTCGGCTGGGTGAGTTCTCCATTGACTGAATTATAATCTCACCGTGTTGAGCCAATATATTAAGGACTTTATCTGACCGTCGCCCCAGCAATAAGTAACCTTTTTCGATATTTCCCTCGAGTGTAACAGGATTAATTGACCATTTCGTGCCGTCCGAGGATGTTTCAATGTGACCAAGTAACCGTAATGTCCTTAACACTTGACGAGGCTTAGAGGCAATTTGCAATTGCTGACAGCCTCGCTGAAATGTTTCCCATGAACCTTTACCCAATGCGGATAACCAGAGCATGAGCTTATCCCACCGCTCTGTATGCGTATCGTCAACTAGATTTTGGATGTCATCTGATTGGTCAAAAGGGTCTTCCAGTGCAGCCATTCGCAAGCTAGGTAAACGTAAACGTTGCCCATAGCGGTGTATTTCTAAATCACCAGTGACAAAGGTTTGCAACTGGTCAAAGTAGTAATTTCCTATGGGATTTGTAAAGCGAGGTAATTGAAGCAAGGTATCCTCGATTTCTTCTGGTACTTGTCCGAAGTCTAATCGATCAAAACCAATAAAAAAATAGAACTCCCCTCGAGCTTGTTTTTCAAATCGAAGAGAAGCTACCCATTTTTGTAACTGGTAGCGCGAAATGGTATTTGCAATAGCTTGAACCATATCTTTTTTATTGCCAACGGTACGGAATCCACGAAACCAACGTGGATATTCTATTTGAGCCGTTACGGATAGCTCTTCATTTGACTGAAATTGGCTAGGTTTTCCTGTGTCTACCTGTAATTTATTTGGACGAACTCTTGGATGCGTCATAATTCACCTCCAACCAATTTGAACCTTGAATTTGATGATTGCCAATTTGTAACGCTTCACACGCAACTTCTTCTGTCAAAACAAGTTCATTCCAAGCCTTAATACCAATAATGCGTTCAATGGATTGACCATGACTAAGCACTCGAATTTGGTATGTGCCAGGTTCTTTCCAGTCGCTAACATCAAGTTCTTTATTGCTCTCGATGACCATATTGATTCTATTTGCAGTTTTCAAATCTTCTCGATTTAACTGAACTATTGTAAGTTCAAGTTCCTGTTCAAACGAATGTACTGTTAGTTTTGGACCATATTCTGAAATCCAACTTCCGCCAACCCGCAGTCCACCAGACAAACTTAAACCTAAGCTCATACGAGGTTTAAGGGCTTCAACCAATTTTGGGTTGACAATAACTTCAGACCAATCCTGCATTAAGGATATGCAATCTTTCAGTTCCAGCCAGTCAGATAATACCTCTCGTGGATTATCTTGCCATTGGATATATCCTTCATTTTTTAACCGTTCGAGGTCAGCTAAATGCTTCTGCTGTGCTAAAAGTATAAAAGGTTCGCCAAGTATGGGCTGTCCCCATGAAGCCCTATCAGGTGAATCAGTTTGCTCAGGGTCTCGAATAAGAATCCAACATTCGCGCTTAGGCAATACAACTGCATGAATGTACTGATTACCCTGCGTCTTAAAAGAAAAACCTTCTTCTAACCAACTCGAGTCCACATTTGAAACAGGATAACACCAGCCATTACGTTCTATTGTTAAGGTAAATAATTGACCATCAATCAGAACATCGGTATTTTCAAGATTAACACCGCGCCTTTGACGTGGGTGAAGCGAGTATTGAATTTCACCTGAAAGCCAGTCCTCAATGCGGTAAAGTCCGGCAGTCAAACGTTGTACTGTTAGATTATCCCCAGAAGTGTTGCCTTCGCGCCAGTCTTCAAGGGCTTGAAATAAAGCAGAACCCAATTCATCTTCATCTCGAGTTAATTGGCTGTTGAGCAATTCACCCAGATGTTTTGTCACTCTGTCTTTAAATGGTTTTAAGGTGGACAGCAAACTCCGCTCATCAAACAAGGTTGTCTGAAAAAAAGCATTTTTTTCCTTAAAGAACCGATATAGACTTGTTTGGTCAATTCGTCTCAGGATGGCTTGTGAAATCGGGTAGCTGATGTAATTACTATTCTTGCGTCTTGCTCCACATAAAAAATTCTGTTGATTAAGCCAGCGTTCCCAAGCTAACCAAAGTGGTTCTTCTTGACCACCCTCCATACCAAGGGGTCTCCCTCCCTTTTCTGACTGCAAATCAAGAATGTCTCGTAGGCGTTTAAAATAGTTAATTCCGCTTTCATCATTTTCATCAGTCATTCGATAGGCAGCAAGAACAGTAGCAGCTAGAAATGCCACGCCATTTGGAATCTGACTATCACTATCAACAGAGTACAAATGCTTTATATTCACAAAATTATTTTTGTTCACTTCTTGCCGAATCGCTGTATAAAAATCTTCAAGCCAATCCCGAGCTTTGTGCCTTCGGAATCGGGCTATACCAATTCGACGAAGCTCTTGCTCATTGATGTTAAGAAAGACGACACTACCACTTGAAGCGATGGAAATGGTGTGTATCGCAATTGCTTGATTCCATTCCTGATAACTAGGCATTATGTCTCCTTTGAATAATGCCTAATTATATCGGATGGCTGTCGCATAATCGTCGCTTTAATTTATAACTTTAATTTACACTAATGAAATATAAGTATACTAAGCTCATATTTTTTACAGTGTAATGTAAAAATCAGGGTGAATTACTTTGGCGCGAAGTGGCGAATCATCGAAAAAGGTAATTTTGAACATTGCCATGAGGTCAGTCTCGAGCCTCAGCAGATTGCCCTACGCCATCCAAACCGTTTTGACGGACGCGAAGTGATTGTTCGTTTAGAATGCGGTACGCACAACTTTGAAACTCGTTTTGAGTACCGACCCAATCTTCAAGAATGGCTCGAGTCCGAGTTGCCTTTTGGCATTGCTTGGGGGAGATTGTAAACAGCACTAGACCCTAGATTCCAATGTATCCACAAGAATGCGGTACAGAATTTCTGGCAGATGCTCAAACGCATAGGGCATATAAACCCGCTCGAGCCACTGGTGATAATCACGTCCCCACGGTCCAAGATTAACCACAGGTAACTGGGCTGGCAAGGTCAGAATTCGGGCAAGTGGCGCGGCAGTGTTGGCATTGACAAAAGCAATGTCTTCAGGGTCGGCATGACCAAACCAACTCATGTCGCTGATGCCCCGAAAAAAACGGCGCTCAGTCACACCCACACCCAAGTCTGTTTGAATTTGCTCGAGGGTTTTTTGAATAATTTGCACAAATGGGTCGGTTTGTGGCAAAAAGGTACTTGGATAGTGCAGCGAAGCAAAACCAAGCACCACGGCTGGTCCAAGTAAGCTGCTCTTATCCCAAAGCCAATTAAGAACCAATTGGCTCTGGCTGGGTAAATCTAGTTTTGGCTCGAGTTGCTTGCAGAACTGCTCGAGTTGGTTGTCAAAGCCAGTTTGTTTTTGGCAGTGTTCCAACAAGTCTTGGTAGGTCAACACCAATGGACTTGCCCCATGTGCCGCAGATTTCTCGCCTAATTTTTCGGCTCGGTTACGCAAAAACTGCAAAGCGCCATCAATTGCATGTTTTGCTTCTCGAGTAAACCCTTTGAGAACTTCTTTGGCGCTTAAACCGTGGGTCAGTACATTCATATACAGCCAAGCTCGAGCCGGTGTAGTGACATCGTACTGTTGTTTTTGGTCGGTTTGTTTTAAGGAAGTCGGCGGTGTACCAATTTCGCCTAAACTCTGGTCGGTTAAGCGCGGATTGCCTTCAAATGCCAGACACAAAGCACTGGCTAAGAAATTGGCGTTGATGCCGTCCAGTGCATAACCCGCGTGGGTATCCACACCAATCACCAATGCCGAAACCAAGAGTTTACCAACGCTGCCTAAGTACAAGGCTTGTCCAGTCGAGCCGTCCCCTGTATCCGATGTGGCATCAAGGTTGATCACCCCTACCACCTCTAAATCAAGCCCGCCAAGGATACTCGAGGCAACTCGAGCGCCATGAGAACGGTCTTCTTCGTCAGCGACAGCCAAAAATAGAACATTCCCAACCCGATTATTCAGGGCAGCAAAATCGTACAAGGCGGTTAAGCCAGCCGCTAAACCAGCTTTCATATCCAACAAGCCCCGCCCGGGTAGATCCAAACCACTTTCTAAATCGTGCAGGGCGCGGTGTTCGGCTTGACTGCGGGCGTTTTGGCGCAAATCCTCAATGATTTTTTGCTGTAGTAGCTCAGGAGAAAACGCCCAAGGCTGCAAAGGACCATAATTGTCGGTGCTGACCACATCGTAATGTCCAGTCAAGACCACAGTTTTGCGTCCCGAACCGCGCACCAAAGCACAAACATTGCGCCGCCCGTGTGGGTCATGGGCAATGCTTGGCGACCACAGCAATTCTGGATGGGTTTGAAAGTAGCTTTCTTGCCCAATTAGGTGCATCAGTACATCTGGGAAATCCTGTTCGCCTTGCGTGTTGGTGATGCTGGCAGCCTCGACCATTTGGACTGCCAAGGCTTTGGTTGGATTTAACATAGCCCAGCATACGGGCTGATGACTTTTGTTTCAATTGCCGAAGCTCGAGTCCCGCATCGGTTGTGTGAACGAGTCCTGCATCGGCTGTGTGACTCGAGTCCCGCAAGTTTTAGCCCAAAGACGTTATCCTGCCCTCATGATTTCAGAAGCTGCTGTGATGAACGCCCTGCGAACCGTGGATGACCCAGAACTGCACAAAGACCTTGTGTCACTCGGGATGATCGAAAAAATGAGCATCGAAGGCAATATCGTTCATGTCAAAGTTGAACTGACCACCCCAGCCTGTCCATTAAAAGGCAAAATCGAATCCGATGTGGTGGCAGCCGTCCTCAAAGTCCCCGAAGTCAAGCACGTCAATGTCAGTTTCAGCGCTCAAGTGCGCCCGCCAACCGAGAATCCAATCCCGGGGGTCAAACACGTGATTGTGGTCGGAAGCGGCAAAGGTGGCGTGGGAAAAAGTACCGTGGCAGCCAACATTGCCTGTTCGTTGGCAAAAGATGGGGCTAAAGTCGGGCTGCTCGATTCGGATGTCTACGGACCCAGCATTGCCCATATGTTTGGCATGACCGATGAGCGGATGTTCGCCGATGAGAACAAAAAAATGCTGCCGCTCGAGAAACACGGACTAAAATTTATTAGCATGGGTAACTTGGTTGCACCCGGTCAAGCCACCGTTTGGCGCGGACCAATGCTTCATAGTTTTGTCCGTCAGACCCTGCACGATGCCGCGTGGGGCGACTTGGATTACTTGGTGATTGACTTGCCGCCGGGGACTGGCGACGTGCAGTTATCCTTAACCCAGAGCGTCACGATTACTGGGGCAGTGATTGTTTCCACACCGCAAGATGTGGCATGGATAGATGCAACCAGAGCCGTGGATATGTTTCGCAAAGCCAATGTGCCGATTTTGGGAATCGTTGAAAACATGAGTTACTTTATTGCTCCAGATACGGGGACTCGTTACGATATTTTTGGTCATGGTGGCGCGAAAACCCAAGCCGATAAACTCGGTATTCCAGTGCTGGGCGAAATCCCGATAGGTCTCGAGGTGCGTATCTCTGGTGATAATGGTGCGCCTGTGGTGGTCTCTAACCCAGAAACCAAAGAAGCCATAGCCCTAACCGATGTGGCTCGAGCCATTGCTGGGCGTATTTCGGTGCAGAGTTTGCAAATTATGTTGCCGATGGTTTAATAAGGCCCCTTTTGAATGATAGTCTGTAGCCGTGGCACTTCAATTACCCAGTTCAATGATTAGCCCTGATTATGCTGGTGGCAGTATTGTTAATCTGACCTCGAGTCTGGCTCGGCATTTTGGGGTGATTACTTCTGCGCCAGTCTTGCGCCAGCCCTTAGCTTTAGAGGGTGTTGAAACGATTGTGCTTTTTATTGCCGATGGACTCGGGCAGTGGCAACTCGAGAAGCATATTGCTGATGGTGATATGCCCAATGTTAAGGCATTATTAGGCGATAGTCTGCAAAGCAGCCTGACCAGTGTTTTTCCCAGTACCACCATGGCAGCCATTACAGGAATGCACATGGCAGCCACGCCCGCCCAAACGGGTTGGCTGGGGTATACGCTTTGGCTCGAGGAAGTGGGTGCAGTCACAGAAATGATTGGGCAACTTGATTTGGCTAAACAAAAAAAACTAGAAGAGCCAGATTTCTTAAAAACCTTTCAGAGCATTTACGCCAAACTCGAGCGTCAGGGCATCAGCGCTTTTTCGGTTGCGCCTACCGAGTACCGTTTTACTTGGTTAAATGAATGGTATTGGGCAAGAGCCATGCAGTATGGGTACTTAAGCGCCAATACCTGTGCCAGTATTGCTATGCCAGCCTTGCAAAGTCCAGACCAAAAAATGGTTGTGGTTTACTGGGCAGATTACGACACAGTTTGCCATAAGCACGGACCGAGCAGCCAAGAGGCTTCGGACGAAATTAACGCCCTTGATAACGCGGTGGCACGGTTACTCAAACGCATTCCAAAAAATGGGAAAACCGCCTTTGTTTTGACGGCTGACCACGGGCAAACCGATTTGCTCGAGAAAAAAACAGTTTACTTAGAGCAGCAGCGCGACTTGATGCCGTTACTGCTCAGTGCGCCAGCCGGAGACAGGGTTTGTCGAACCTTTCGGGTCAAACCAAATATGCTCGAGGAGGTGCGCGACATGCTCGAGGTCACTTCGCATACCGTTTTGGCAACCGAGGCATGGGAAGCTGGGCTTTTTGGTGGCTTGCCAGCCCAAGAGACGTTTTATCAGCGTGTCGGGGATTTAATTGCCATGCCCAGAGACGGCGCACAGTTGTGTTATACCTTTCCGGGTAAACACCCAAGCCGTCCGCACCGAGGTTCACACGGGGCTTTATCCAAAGAAGAAATGCTTGTCCCACTTATTTTTACGCGCTTTTGAACTTTCGCTCGAGCCGTAACGTACAATTGAACATGACCAAATACATTCTGGCAGTCTTGGCATTGGGCAGTCTGGCATTCGCAACTGGGCTTGTGGGCTTACCCAAAACCTTAACGGGGTTTGAAAAATGGACAGTGGTGGCAAAAATCTCCGATACTGGCGGACCGCACAGTGGACAAACCAAACAAGTTTTTGCCAATAAAATCGCGGCAACTGCATGGAAAAAATCAGGCAAGTTACCAGTTGGTAGCATTGTCATTAAAACAGGTGGAAAAATCTCGAGTCCAAGTTTTGTGGCAGTGATGTATAAACGTAACAATGGTTGGTACTTTGAGGAATACTTTCCTAGAAATGGCAAGTACAGCCTTGGGGCTGGCGGACCAAACGGGCAAGCGCTGTGCAAAGATTGTCATGCGGGTGGCGTAGACGAATTGTTCACCCGTTAAAATAGGTACTCGAGCCTGTTGCCTGTTAAGCTGGTTGGTGTGAACAGCAAGCGTATTGGCATTGTGGATATGGGCAGTGGTACAGCCCGTTTGGTGGTTTATGACTTTGAAGCAGGCAAATGGTTTCGTTTAACCGATGAAATTCGTGAAAGTGTGCGGCTCGGCGAGGGTTTTGCGGCAACAGGTAAATTGTCTAAAGCCGCCACCACACGGGCATTGGATGCCATAAAATTGTATGCCGATTATTCAGTCGCTACCAACCTTGGGAAATTAACCGTGATTGCCACCAGTGCGGTGCGCGAAGCTGCCAATAGCCAAGATTTTCTAAGTCAACTAAAAGGTTTTAACTTAGATTTTCGTATTCTAAGCGGCGAAGAAGAAGCCCAGTACGGGGCGTTAGCCGTGGCTAATTCTTTTCAGGTCTCGAGTGCCTGGGTGATGGATTTAGGGGGCGGTAGCGCCCAGATTTCTCGGCTCGAGAACCGACTTTTTATGGGTGGGCAGGCATTTGGGCTTGGGTATGTGCGTTTGACTGAGCAGTTCTTGCACGGCGCACGCACCTCGGAGCAAGAAGTCAAGCAGCTCGAGAAGTTTGTTTTTAGGCAACTCGAGCCAACACTGGCACGGATGCAAAAAGACGTTGCACCTGTAATTGCCATGGGTGGCACGATTCGCAATTTGGCAAGGGCTGTCCAAAAACTCGAGGATTATCCGCTTGATGCCCTGCATGGCTACGAATTAAAACGCGATGCCTTAGAGAATTTAATTCAGCGTTTACTCGATTTACCGGCTAATGAGCGCACCAGTATTTCTGGGATTCATGCTGACCGTGCCGATGCGATTTTGGCTGGAGCGCTCGTGTATCGCACGGTTTTGCGTGAAACTGGGGCTAAAAGTCTGATTATTTCTGGGCAGGGGGTGCGTGAAGGGGCGTTTTATAAAGAATTTATACCTCGAGTACCGCATTTACTGCCAGAGGTTCGGGTTTTTAGTGTTCAGAACTTATTTGCCCATTATCCGCAAGACCAAAATCATACCCAACATGTGCGAAAACTCTCCAGAAAGTTGTTTATGGCACTCGAGCCTATTCATGGTTACGGGATTTCAGACGCGCTGCTGCTTGATGCGGCGGCTTACTTACACGACATTGGCATGGCGGTTTCGTACCATGACCATCATAAGCACGGCGCGTACTTGGTACTGAATACCCAAATGCCCGGTTTTACCCATCGTGAGCAGATTTTACTGGCATTATTGGTGCAGTATCACCGCAAGGGCGACCCAAAACTTGGTCAGTTCAAACGGATTCTCGAATCCGATGACGAAATGCGCTTGGTGCGATTAGCTGCCTGTTTGCGCTTAGCTGAATACCTCGAGCGTTCGCGTTCTGGACGGGTACAAGACTTAAGCCTGAAGATCGAAAAGGAACGGATTACGATTGGCTTAATTGCGGCACAAACTCCTCGAGTCGAACTCTGGGAGGCTTCCAAGCATGGTGATTTATTTCGCAAAGCCTTCGGACGAGCATTGTTCTTGGAAGCCAACGAATTACAGCGCGGTGATACTCAAGATAAACGCCTCAGCACTCCAGGCGGTAAAACAAAACGCAAATAAGTGTGTTCGGGGTTGTACTCAAGCGCATACAGGCTGCATTTTTTGTATTCAAACGCCATTTCAAAACTCGAGTTATTGGTCAAGAGTTGGCTGGTCAGTTGGCTGATCCATGGTTGATGTCCAATCAAAAGTAGGCATTGGTTGGTCTGGCTTTGTTCGGCAATTAAATGCAGCAAGGCTTGGCTAGGTGGGGCTGCCAATAAATCCGAAACCTCGAGATTTTCAGAGATACTTTCTAAAGCACTTGCGGTTTGCCTAGCGCGTCGCCAAGGACTCGAGATGACCGTATCAAAATGTATCTCGAGCGTTTGCAAGGTACGGCGTAGGCTTTTGGCTTGGTCGTGTCCTTTGAGGGTCAGTTTGCGGTTTTGGTCCAAATGTCCAAGCTCGAGGTCTTCGGCGTGAGCATGACGTAGTAAGTACAGGTGCATAGGCTTAGTTTAAGGGAAAAAGAGGCGAAAGGCAAAAGGGAAAAACTTAAGGTAGTTGCGTTAGACTGTTGGGCGTGTCTGAGCCTGAAGCCCCCAAACCTACGCTGCTGGCTGGGCGTTACCAATTGCGTGAACCTGTCGGTGAAGGCGGTATGGCGGTGGTCTGGCGGGCATACGACACGATTCTCAAACGTGATGTTGCCTTAAAAGTGCTGCACGAATACGTCCCACCGACTGACCGACAGCGTTTTAGGCGTGAAATCCGTACCCTCTCGAGACTGGCGCACCCGAATATTATTGGCATCTACGACCTTGGCGAAGAAGATGGTCGGGCTTTTTTTACGATGGAACTTTTGACTGGTGGGCATATCTCGAGTCTGGGTCCTTTAGAAGATAATCCCGAAGAACTCGAGCGGTTTTTACGGATTGCAAAAGAGGCTTCTCGAGGATTGGCGTACCTGCACGATTCAAAATTGGTTCACCGCGATTTAACCCCACGCAACATTTTAATTGATGCCCAAGGGCATCCGCGCATCATGGATTTTGGTTTGGTCTATGTTTCCGATGCCACACGGGACTTAACCCGCACGGGCTATACCCTTGGGACACCGCAATACATGGCACCCGAGCAAGCCAAAGGCACAAGTATCTCGGCGAAATCCGATATTTATTCGTTTGGGGCAGTCTTGTACCGTGCTACCACTGGGGTTGCCCCATTTGAAGCCGATAACGACCAAGGGGTGTTGTACCAACACGTCTACGAAACGCCCAAACCACTCGAGGAACACAACCCAAGTTTGCCAGTTGCCATTTCAGAAACGATTCTCGAGTTTTTAGATAAAGACCCCCTCGAGCGCCCAAACAATCCCGCCGAGCGCTTTGAAGAGGCTTTTGACCGGCTCAAAACCTCACATTTCCCCAGTCACTACCGAGGTGGGCGTTGTCGTACTGGGGTGCATCCCGGTGGTGTGGCTAAACCAAGTCGTTTGCGTTTAACTTGGCAAACCCAATTATCTGGCGAAGTCAGTTGGGGAGTAGCCATTACTGGTTCACACGACACCCTAGCGATTGGCACAAGGGACGGCAAAATGAATCTAGTCAGTGCCTCGAGTGGTACAGTATTAGCCGACTTTCAAACCCTAGATGAACTGACCGCCCCAGCCGCTTTTGATGGTTCTCAGATTATTTTTAGCGGCTGGGACGGAATAACTCGAGCCATCGAATGGCAATCTAAAAAAGTCCTCTGGGCGCACAAAGGACAAGCCGAAATTGCAACTGCCCCAACGCCTTATAAAAACACATGGCTGGTGGTGGGTAGAGACGGCGGCTGCTCGAGCCTTAAAAATGGCAAAACCGATTGGGTTTTCTCGAGCAGTGCTGGTTTTGCTGCCAGCCCGATCATCTGGGCGGGTAGTGCGATTCTCGCCGATGAAAACGGCAGTGTTACAGGAATCAATTTACAAAATGGTAAAAAAATTTGGCAACTGGGGCTAGAAGGTGTACAAGCCACGCCAAGTATTGTCCGCGACCCTAAGAACCAAGAAACTGCCCTTTTAATTGTTCCATCATGGCAAGGCGAAGTGGCTGCCCTCGAGTTAAAGCGCACTGAACGCGGTTGGCTGCCCGAATCCGAAGCCCGTTGGGAATACGACCTCGAGGGCGAAGTTTGGGCAAGTCCAGCCGTTGTTGGTAATATCGTGATTCTTTGCAACTGGCAAGCCGAAACAGGTGTGGTCAGGGCAGTCCAACTGGGCAACGGCGATGACTTGTGGACGGTACAAACTTTGGGGCGAATCACTGCCAGTCCGATTATTTCCAGAGGCATTGTTTATGTCTGTAGCGAGGCTGGTGAGGTTTTAGGACTGCGGCTCGAGGATGGTAAAATTCTTTGGTCGGATCAATGCGGCTCGAGTATTCAAGCCACACCATTAATCATGAATGGGGCTTTATATTTGGTCACGCTGGATGGCGAAGTGCGGGCTTACGCATAAGTAGCTCAGTGGGTTTGCAGCGACCTGTGTTGCGGGTTCTCAAGACTCAAAGCCTCAACCTTGATAAACTTTTGGTTGTGCTTGCGTCAGAATCAGGTTTGGTGAGATTCTTGAATGTGATTGCCCCTAAAGCCATACGAGCCTTTATTGAGTACCATCTAGAAACAAACTTTTGAATTCACCTTTTTAACTCTGGGTGCAGCCTGTACATCAGTTCCAGCACCGCTTTTCCGACCCTAGGTCCAAAGCCAAGTAAATAATTACCCTCAAAACCTAAAAATCGCTGGTTGCGCCCCGCCGTGGTATTGGCAAGCCCGGGCAGTTTAAGAATTCCTTCTGCGCCAACACTCGAGAATCCGAGGTTGGTCATTAAAATTGCATCTGGATTAGCCAGTAAAGTGGCTTCTTGGGAAAGTGGAGCGTACCCTGTATAACTCTGGAATGGGTTAATTCCGCCAGCCAGTTTGATAATCGAGTCGGCGGCGGTGTCGCGTCCTGAAACCGTGATTCTGCTATTTGAGCCACTGTATAAAAACATCACCTTGGGGCGGCTGCGGATGCTCGAGTATTTGGCTTTGGCGAGGGCAAGGTCTTTTTTATAAGTGCGAATCAGGTCTTGTCCAAGGCTCTCGAGCGATAAGGCTTGGGCAACAAACCTAATTTTATTTTCGGCATTTTCCAAGTTTTCTTTGGCACTGATAACCACGGTGGGGATATTAAATTTTCGTAAGGCGGCAATCGTTTCTGGCAAGGCAGTATCAAGGGTCAGGACTAGACTGGGTTTGGTGCTAAGAATTCCTTCAATGCCAACACTGCGAGTCGAGGGAAGTTGAATCAGGTTTTTGGTGGCACTTGGGTAATTGCTGGTCGCATCCACAGCAATTAAACGGCTTTCGGCTTTGAGGGCGTAGACAATTTCGGTCAGGCTGCTGCCCAAGGTCACGACTCGAGCCGTATTTCCAATTTCAATTTGTGCGCCAGTTATGTCGGTGATGGTGACAATTGGGTTAGCAGCTTGGGCAATTAAGAGGCTCGAGGTGATTAGGCTTATCAGCAAGGCAATTCGTTTCACAGCCCAGACTATACTTGATTATTTATGTAAACTTTACAACTGAACGGTTGTTCGCACATTTTGTACCAATTCTTGTTAGCCTAGCCCGTGCGAGTTCTTTTCATTGGTGATATTTTTGGTAAACCAGGGCGAAATTTAGTCTCGAGCCATTTGCCGCGTATCAAATCAAATTTTGATTTTATTATTGCCAACGGCGAAAACGCGGCGGGTGGTCACGGCATCAATAAGGATTCGTTTGAGGCACTCTTAAAAGCTGGGGTGCATTGTGTGACCTTGGGCAATCATGCGTGGGATAACCGTGAAGTGTTGCAACTGATAGACGACCCCCGTTTAATCCGTCCTCTGAACGCCCACAAGGAAGCCCCCGGGCGCGGTTACGGCACATTTACGGTTGGTCAAGAAAAAATCACGGTGGTCAATTTACTCGGGCGAGTGTTTATGCAGCCAGCCGATAACCCTTACGAAGCCCTAGAAACGGTTCTTGAGACTGCCGATTCACCTGTTTTTGTGGATTTTCATGCCGAGGCGACCTCAGAAAAAACCTGTTTTGCTTATCATTTTGATGGTCGTATTGCCGCCTGTATCGGCACACATACCCATGTGGCAACAGCAGACACCCGAATTTTACCCAATGGCACGTTGTTTCAGTGTGATGTTGGCATGACAGGTGTGCTTCACTCAAGTATTGGCATGGGCTTAGAAGCTAGCACCTATAAACTCCGCACGGGTTTACCAATGAAAGTCGAAGTTGCCCTAGGTGCGGTGCAACTTAGTGCTGTGGCATTTACCTTAGAGCATGGACGAGTTATAAAAGCCGTGCGTTATAAGTACCTCGAGACCGACGAACTTGGCACGTATGAAGGGGAGGTTTTAGCATGACATCAG
>JANNEE010000781.1:0-4933 GCA_031388325.1 Deinococcales bacterium | reverse complement strand
CAGTAGATTACGCGCTGCTCGATGAATTTGATGCTTTAGTAGATGGGGTGCGTTGTTACCGTGACCCCCGAACCAATGGGGTGATGGAAGCTGTAGCCATCTCCAAGGAAGAAATTTTTGCGATAACTGGTTTGCAATTCTTGCCGTTTAACACCTTGTATCAGTTGCTGGCTACTCCTAAAGCCCATCTCGAGCGAGCCAAAACATTGTTGCTTGTACCAGACTTGCTGCATTTTTGGTTGACTGGTAAAAAATTCTGTGAACGCACCAACGCCAGCACCACCCAGTTTTACGATGCCACAACTGGAAATTGGGCGTTTGGTTTACTCGGGAAACTTGGGCTACCACATCATTTTTTGCCTGAAATTGTCGAGGCTGGGACAAACCTCGGCACACTCGAGCCAAACTTAGCCAAAGAACTTGGTTTACAACAAGCCGAGTTGATTGCAGTTGGTACACACGACACCGCCAGCGCGGTGGCAGCCATACCTCTAACCGAAAACAGTGCCTATATCTCGAGTGGCACATGGAGTTTAATCGGACTCGAGACCCCAACAGCCGTGCTGACCAGTGCCGCCCTCGAGGCGAACATCACCAACGAAGCGGGGGTCTACAACACCAATCGCTTACTGAAAAACGTCATGGGGTTGTGGATACTTCAAGAATGCCGCCGTGCTTGGGATAATCCTGATTGGTCAGTGCTGTATTCGGAAGCGCAAACGGTCAACCTTGAAGTTCGGATTGATGTTGACGATTCTATTTTTCTCAGTCCTGGTTTGGATATGCCTGCTCGAGTCAGTGCTTTAATGGGCAAGAGTGTTTACTCGAGGGGTGAATTGGTGCGCTGTATTTTAGAAAGTTTAGCTGCTAAGTACGGAGCGGTCTTGCGGCAACTCGAGCAGGTTTGTGGTACGCCTATCGAGTCTATTTTTATTGTTGGGGGCGGCTCACAAATTGGTTTACTGAATCAACTAACTGCCAACGCCACAGGTAAAACCGTGATTGCGGGTATGACCGATGCAACCCTGAGTGGTAATCTGGTGGTTCAACTCGAGGCAACCAAATCTATTCCGCAAGGCACTGGGAGGTCGTTGATGCAAGCTACACATTCGTTCAGTTTTTTTGAACCACAGGGGCGCGAATGAAAATTTCTTTGTTCATCACTTGCTTAAACGATACGCTCTATCCAAAAACGGGGATTGCCACGGTTGCTCTGCTCGAGCGTTTAGGCTGCCAAATTTCGTTTCCACTCGAGCAAACCTGTTGCGGGCAGATGCACCTCAATTCTGGGTATCAAGCAGAGACCCTCGAGTTGGTACGGCGTTTTATTGAAGTGTTTGAAACTGAGGATGCCGAGTACATCGTTTCGCCATCCGGTTCGTGTGTAGCAATGGTCAGGGAATACTTTACTAAAGTCTGTGAATGGGCAAAAGACACCGCTCTCGAGACTCGAGCCAAAAAACTATCGGAACGCACTCTTGAATTGTCCGAATTTATTGTGGGTATCCTTAAACTCGAGGATGTCGGCGCGTACTATCCGCACCGTGTGACCTATCACAGTTCATGTCATGGTTTACGAACTTTAGCGCTTGGGAACGCACCCTATACACTGCTTAAAAACGTGCGTGGTTTAGAACTGATGCCGCTCGAGAATGCAGAGTCTTGTTGTGGTTTTGGCGGAACATTTGCGATTAAAAATCCTGAAACCAGCACCGCGATGTTATCCGACAAAATGCGTTGTATTCTGAACACCAAAGCCAACACGTGTACAGGCGGCGATAATTCGTGTCTGATGCAAATAAACGGTGGTCTCTCGAGAATGAACACAGGTGTCCGAACCGTGCATCTGGCAGAAATCCTTACTCAGACTGAGGGTGGTGCTTAAATGCCTTTTATCAACCCAACCACCTACCAAAAAGCCGCTAAAATTGCCCTCGAGAATCCGCAATTGCGCCGCAACCTTGGTAAAGCCACAACTGCTATTCGTGAGAAGCGATTAAAGGTCGTGGCAGAACTCCCCGATTGGCAAGCCTTGCGTGATGCTGGAGCAGCCATCAAAGAAAACGCCATGCAGCGTTTACCAGAATTACTGCTGCAACTCGAGCAGAGCGTACAAAAAGCAGGTGGGAAAGTTCATTGGGCAACCGACGCGCTAGAAGCCAACAACATCGTCTCGAGGATTGTCAAAGCACACCAAGCCAAAGAAGTGATTAAAATTAAATCGATCACTACCGATGAAATTGGCTTAAACGATGCCCTGAAGGGGTCTGGTATCACGGCAATTGAAACCGATTTAGCCGAGTTGATTGTACAACTTGCTCACGACCACCCAAGCCATATTCTTGTACCCGCCATCCATAAAAACCGTGCTGAGATTCGGGAATTATTCCTCAAATCCTTTAACATCAAACCCGAGGATTTAAGCGATGAACCAAGGGCTTTGGCAGAAGTTGCTCGGCGGTATTTGCGCCAGAAGTTCTTAACTGTACCCGTGGCAATTTCAGGGGCAAATTTTGCGATAGCCGAAACAGGTACAGTTGGTGTGGTCGAATCCGAAGGTAACGGGCGGATGTGTCTGACCCTGCCTAAAGTCTTAATCAGCATCATGGGCATTGAAAAAGTCCTGCCAGAACTGCGTGACCTCGAGGTGATGTTGCAACTTCTTCCACGGTCATCCACCGCCGAACGGATGAACCCATACACTAGCCTTTGGACAGGGGTTCACATGGGCGATGGTCCAAAAGAATTTCATTTGGTGCTGCTCGATAACGGACGAACCAAAGTTCTAGCAGATGAAGTCGGACGGCAAGCACTGCACTGCATTCGCTGCTCGGCATGTTTGAATGTCTGCCCCGTCTATGAGCGGGCTGGCGGACATGCGTATGGCAGTGTTTACCCCGGTCCAATTGGTGCGATTCTTACGCCACAACTGATTGGTTTTGAAACAGACCATGCCCAGAGTTTACCGTTTGCCTCGAGTCTGTGTGGCGCGTGTTATGAAGTCTGCCCCGTGAAAATCAACATCCCCGAAATACTGGTGTACTTACGTGGACAAGTGGTTGAACAAAAGTCGGGCTTCTTTAATCTCGAAGGAACTGCCCTTAAAAGCATGGCATGGGTTTTTATGGACGTTAAACGCTATGAACTGGCACAAAAGGCGGCTCGAGTTGGACAGTTACCACTGGCTAAAAACAATAAAATCTCGAGTTTACCGGGCTTATTAGCGGGTTGGACAAACAGCCGTGACTTACCGAGTGTTCCCAAACAAGCCTTCAGAGATTGGTGGCGTGAAAATAAAGGTAAATCATGAGCCGTGAAATATCAGCACCAGTCATGAGCCGTGAAACCATGCTCAGTACCATCAAAAGCGCACTTGGCACACCTCGAGAAGCTACAGCTATTCCTCGAAATTACCGACTCGAGACCAATCAACAAAACCTCACCGCATTACTCGAGGAACGCATTTCAGATTACCGCGCTCGAGTTCATATCACCAACGATATTCAAAAGACCATAGAAGAAATTCTCGAGCGCTTACAGATTGCCAAAATTGCTGTGCCGCACGACCTCCCAGAAACTTGGCTACCAAACTCGGTAGAGAAAATCATTGACCACCCAAACCTCGAGCCACGAGAACTCGAGAACGCCCAAGCGGTCATCACAGGTTCAAAACTTGCCATTGCCGAGACTGGTACGATTGTGCTTGACCACAGCGCCCACCAAGGCAGACGGGCTTTGACTTTGATTCCAGATATTCATATTTGTGTGGTTTTTGAGCGTGATATTGTGGATAACTTACCGAGCGCCATCTCGAGGTTGTACTCGAGTGTAGCTGCTGGGCAGCCGATTACTTTCATTTCAGGACCCAGTGCAACTTCGGACATTGAACTGAGCCGGGTTGAGGGGGTTCATGGTCCTAGGGTTCTCGAGGTTGTGTTGGTGAAATTAGAGCCAGATTTATAGGGTTAATAGTTTGTTGATCAAAACAAGAAACTGCCCTCGAGATGATTGGAGGCGCTCGGCTTGAGTAGGAAAGCTGATTTGACAATCAAGCAACCATCCCCTATTATCATTTGAATTCAAACGTTCGATTTCAAATGATTTTTTGTCAAAGGATGCTTATGCCGATTCAAGAAGATTTTTCCCGTGCCGAACTCGAGGTCATGCGCCGCGTTTCTGGCTTACCAATAGATGAACTCGCCCTTTCGGTGGCATCGAATCTTTGGCGTGCTTCACAGCTTTTTAAGCAAAAACTCGAGCGTGAGGTGCTGCGCGAACACAGCCTTAGCTTCTCGAGTTTTAGTACGCTTTTTATTATTTGGATTTGGGGTCCAATTGAAACCCGAGAAATTGCCAAATCTCAAGCCGTTTCTAAAGCCACCGTTACAAGTCTGCTGATTACCTTAGAAAAACACGGCTTGGTCAAACGAAAAGTTAGCAAGACCGATAAGCGCCTTGTGTTGGCAGAATTAACCAGTGCTGGACGCACGATGGTCGAATGGGTTTTTCCAAAATTTAATCAAGGTGAAGCTGACATGGCTGGCATTCTGACCGAAACCGAGCAACTCGAGTTGGCGCGGTTACTGCGAAAAGTCGTGGCTGGTTTTCAAATTTCACTCGAGCAGGAGGTGGCGGCATGATTTCAATGATTGCAGGGCGAGAAGTGGACACTTGGCATTTTATTAACAATCAGCGGGTCGCAAGTGTAGACACTTTTGCGGCACACAGCGCGATTACCGAAGAAGAACTTGGGCAAATCTCGAGAGGGGGTCAACTTGAAGCTGACCTTGCCGTAGCTGCTGCCAAAGCTGCTTTTCCAGCATGGGCAGCCCTTGGTGCAAAAGGGCGACTGCCGTACTTAGAGCGTTTAGCCCATTTAATAGAGGCCAAAGTCGAGGATTTAGCTGCCGTAGAAACCATGAATAATGGTTCG
>JANNEE010000780.1:0-6223 GCA_031388325.1 Deinococcales bacterium | reverse complement strand
GTGTTCAGAACCCGCGAACTATCGAAGACATCGCCATCCAAGTCAAATCCATTGTTGGGGTTGCTGAACTCGAGTACGGCGCAGATTTTGTCAATACTGTTCTTGCCACCCTCGAGACGGTGCGAAACATTGGTTACGGCTTGGTGTTGTTACTGGTTTTTAATACGTTACTGAATATCCTCAACACCATTCGGGTGGCGATGTTTGCTCGCCGTGACGAAATACAAGTGATGCGAATGATTGGCGCAACCAGAGGGTTTATTCGCGCTCCCTATGTTCTCGAGGGACTTGCCTTGGCGTTGCTGGCTTCGCTGTTTACAATGGCAATTATTTTCCCAGCCTACTCAACCATTGCCAGCCGAGTCTCTGAACTTGTGCCGTTTATTCCAATTATTAAAGACCCTTTTCTGGTGCTGCAAGTGCTTGGAGCGATTACCCTACTTGGGCTTTTTTTGGGGTTACTTGGCAGTCTTTGGGCAGCCAATCGCTACTTGCGTGAAGCCGAATAATCAAACTTACTCAAGATGCGCTAAACTCTGGATATGACTGTTATTTTGAATCAAAAAACGATGCTCGATTGGTTTTTAGCCTTAGAGGATAAGCTATGAAAAAATTCTTTGCTCCAATTATTTTTTTAGTGCTTATTTTGGTGGGGGCGTTGGCACAGACCAGTAGCCTTCAACTCGAGCAGTTACAAC
The DNA here is from genome assembly GCA_031388325.1 of Deinococcales bacterium. Classification (GTDB taxonomy): domain Bacteria; phylum Deinococcota; class Deinococci; order Deinococcales; family JAAFIG01; genus JAAFIG01. The sequence goes on along the minus strand of JANNEE010000780.1, from coordinate 5,525 downwards.
GTGATTTACGTGAGCAACAGCGAATTCGCAACTTACAGAGCGCAAAAGCCAGCAGTTTAGAGCGCGATATTCTTAATTTAACCACTCAGGAACGCGATTTGAATGCTCGAGTCAAAGCCCTCAGTTTACGTTTGGCTAAACTCGAGGCGGAACGTGCCAGCACCCAAGTGCAATTGGCTAAAACCGAAGATAAAAGCCAGAGTCTAAGCCTTGAAGTCCAGATGCTTGAAGCTAAAATTGCCTACGGCAAAGACCAACTCTCTAAGCTGATGATTACCTTAGACAAAGAACGCAGTCGGCGTTATGTGAAGTTGATGGTTCGTGCCGAAAATGCCTTTGATTTGGCGGTTAAAGCCAAGGATTTAGACTTGATTCAAGATGTCAACTTAAACGTGATTGATGAGTTAAACACCAATGCTTTGTTGCTTTCGGATAAAAACCGTCAGTTATTTGCGGTGATTGCCAAGTTGAACGATTATCAACGTATTTTGGAACGTAAAAAAACCGAGATAACCCAAAATCAGGTTAAGCTCAAAGCCAGTATTGCCAGCTTACAAAAAACTCGAGCAGGACGGCAAGCCCTACAACTCCAAGCAGTCCAGAGCGCCCAAGTTGCCAGTGCTAAAGCTGCCACGATTTACCTGAATTTTCAGGCAGAACGCCAGCGCCTTGCCGAAGTTCGTCGGCAGAGGGCTTTGGAGGCACAGCGTTTACGCCAAGAAGCAGCCCGACTTAAGCGTGAGGAAGCGGTGCGAATTGCCCGTATCCGCGACGAAAAAGCCCGTCAAAGAGCGCTTGAACTCGAGCGCCAACGCGAGGCTCGAGCGCAAGCCCAAATTGTTCGTATCACCCCGATTGCTTTGCCCATCAACGTCTCTAATTTTAGGGCTTCGCCAATGCCGGGCGGTAGTATTATTGCCGAGTTTGGTGTGGACGGCGATTACATGACGATTCAAGGAACTTCTGGCGGGGCAGTCGTGGCAGTCGCCGATGGGGTTGTGGTCAAAGCCGAATCACTAGGCGCAAATTTTGGTTATTCCGTGATTATTTCTCATACCGATGACCAAGCCGCCAGCCTCTGGACGATTTACGGCAATTTGCAGTACCCGAGTGTCAGTATTGACCAGAGTGTTCGGGCTGGACAAGTGATTGGTAATGTCGGCGGGGGTGCGTTATTCCCAAGTGACGAACTGCATTTTCAGGTTTCACGCAATGGGGTTAATGTCAATCCTCGTCCATATTTATAGCGTAGGTCTCGAGGACACGGTTCTTAAATGCAGCCACCTTGGTGTAGCCTGCTTGTTTGGCTAACGCTATGGCATCGGTAAAATGCGAACCGACATCTTTGGGGTTGTGGGCATCCGAACCCAACACCAAGGGAATACCGCGTTCAAAAGCGGCTTTTAGAAACTCGAGTGGTGGATGAGGCGCGTCTAATTCGCCGCGCAAGCCAGAAGTATTAAAATCCAAAGCCAACTTGTGCTTGGCAATCACATCAAGGGCTGGCAAGACCATCTCGAGGTGCTGTTCGGGGGCTGCAACCCAACGCACCGGTAAATCAAGGTGTCCGATAGCATCATATAAACCCGTTTGGGCGGCGACCATAATCAGGTTGTAATAGGCTCGCCAATAATTGTCTAAGTCACTGGGCTGCGGCGATACACCATACGCCAGTTCTCCAACGCGGTGAACACTGCCAATGATGTAATCCCAATCGTGCAGTGCCAACAGATTTTGGCTAAAGGTTTCTATGCCGGGGATAAAGTCCATTTCCAGCCCACAACGAATCTCGAGGTCATTGCGGCACAGGGTTTGGGTATTTTTAATCAGTTCGTAATACATGGCTAAATTTCCTGCGCTTAAACGCACGTGAGCATCAGCATCTAAGGGCAGCGGCATGTGTTCAGTAAAACAAATTCCAGATAAACCAGCATGAATCGCTTCATGGGCGTACTCGATGGGTGCGCCAATGGCATGATGACAAAGCGGTGTGTGCATATGTGAATCAAACATACTCAAGAGTCTACTCGAGAGTTTATTTTGTATTGCAGTCTAAAGACACCACTAGGCAATTTAGCATAGTGATTTTTTTGCTTACTAGACGGAATGACGGTAATTTTGCAAGATGCGATACAAGAAACATGTATTTGTGGCATCGGTTTATTGTTGTCAAAACGCGCATCATCTTATTTATGCTTTGAAGTCCAAAGCCATTCATCTTTGTCAATTTGACTTCCCGAGGTTGCAAATTGATGAACCCCGTTGGGCGCATTTCCCAGCGAAGAAAGAGGTTCTTTATGAGCTTGTTGCAAATCCTCGCTAGTCAACCCATCACCCTTCCCGCTTTTAAGAAAGCCTATTTATTCAAAAATAATAGCGGGGCAGAGCCAGTTTTTACCAGAAGTTACGACCGAACTTTTCGTCCAGATGCAGCCTACATTGCCAGTCTGCCAGACATGACCGAAACCATAGACGGTATAGATGGCGCAAATGTTGCGATTCAACAAGTCGGTATCAGTGGTTTTAAGTTACCACTAAAATTCCAAGCCAAAAACGGTGAGCAACACACCCTAGAAGCCAAAGTAACAGGTACGGTAGCCCTAGAAGCTGATAAAAAAGGCATCAACATGAGCCGAATTATCCGTAATTTTTATCAGCATAAAGACCAAGTGTTTAGCTTAAATAGTTTAGAAGATGTACTGCGAAATTATTCTGTCAATATTGGCGGTTTCCAAGCCAGAGTCAAGGTCGGCTTTTCTTTCCCGCTCCTTGTGCCGTCTCTAAGAAGCGGACTCGAGGGCTACCAATTTTACACCGCCAGCTACGAAGCCAGTTTAGATCGTCATGGTAGGGTGAGGCGCTACATTGAACTCGATTTTGTCTACTCGAGTGCCTGCCCATGCAGTGCCGAACTTGCTGAACACGCCCGTGACACCCGAGGCGCATACGCCATCCCCCACAGCCAACGCAGCAAAGCCCGCGTCAAAGTCGAAGTCAGCCCAGACATGGAACTGGCTTTAGAAGACCTAATCGTTCACATGCGAAACGCCCTCGTGACCGAAACCCAAGTCATGGTCAAACGCGAAGACGAACAAGCCTTTGCCGAACTGAATGGCGCTCACGTTAAATTTGTTGAAGATGCTGCCAGACTGGTTTACCAACAACTCGAGCAGGATAACCGCATCCGTGATTTCCAAGTTGTATGCAGCCACCTCGAGAGCCTGCACTCGCACGATGCTGTCAGTGTGATTGCCAAAGGCGTACCTGGCGGAATGAACGCCGAATTCACCGATTTTGCAACGCTGGTTTGTTAGGGGCAGAGGAAAGAGAAAGGAGAAAAGAGGTTTTTGACCTTTTCCTCTTTTCTCTTTTACCCTTCCTCCGCTTTTAATTGACGCTGCTCGAGGCTCGAGCCAGTTCAATTGGCACAGCAGGTGGGTCTATGCGCTCTAAGACCGTGAAACCTAAGCGTTCGGCTTCTTGCACAAAGTAATTGATATTTTCGGTCTTGGTGGTTTCGCCCAGACTGACCCGTTCATAGCATTGATTGGCAGCAATAATCAGGGTTTCTGCCAAACAAGCTGGCACGTTACCCTTACCAAAATCGAGTTTGCCATCTGCCCAGCCGTTTGGAGCGGTCATCCCGCCGGGCGGTTGAACCACGCCGCCGGGAATTAAGCGTACACCGGGGACGGTCAACACACTTTCGTCAACATCGGCAGGGCGACCTTCGTCGTATATCCAAGCGCCGGGCTTGACATCTTTGGCAAACACCACGGGGTTCGGGTCGGAAGTGGCGGTAAAAATCAAATCGGCTTCTAAACAATCATGTGGCTCGAGACTCGAGACAAATATGGTGTTGGGATAGGCTTTTTCTAAGGTGGCTCGGCTTTTATCTAAGCGGGTTAAGTCGCGTCCAATTAAAATTACTTTGCCCACCTCTGGCGCAAGCATTCGCGCCATGCCAAAAGCCACCACGCCATTTGCGCCGACTACGGCGGCAGTTAAGTGCTTAAGTTCCTGCCCCTTGCTGCGCCAATGCTCTAAAATTTGTGGTACAGCCGCTCGGATGCTGCCCGCCGTGTATGCACCGCCATTGGTGACACTGATTTCTGGGACAGCCGCCTGTACCTCGAGACCTTTTTTGCCAATCGTTCCCCAAAAAGCACCCAGCCCGTAGACACTTGCGCCGAGTTCCCTCGCCAGTCTTGCGCCCTGAATCGCCCGTTTGACCGCCAATTCTGGTTCGTTCTTAAAGACTTGCGGCAGAAGTGGTCCAGTCAGCAAAATGCAGCGAATCTCTTTGCCATCAGTGGTGTACATACCGCGCAACTCGCCAATTTTGAAGGGACGGACTTGTTTACCAATCCACTCGAGTTGCGACTCGCTAATAATTTTATGGTCATACAAGGGTTTAAGCCATGCAAAACGGTCTGACTTAAACATGTATTGTGGTGCAAGCGGATGAATAATAAAAGCTGCAATCACTTGGTCATCGCGCTCCCCTGCGACATGATGCACTTCGCCAACCTTTGGTTCGGTCTGTTCAATAATTCGCCCAAGGTTTTCCTTAAAACGCCACAAGGCGGCGGCGAGTAAGCCAAAAACTGCCCACCTTGCACCTAGGTCAGAAGGGGAGAGCAGCACAATGAAAACCAGTGCCACCAAGCCGCCCAAAGTGCCAACTGCCACATAGCGAGTCCAACCCAGCAGCACCGCAAAAACAATTGCTGGAATCGCTGAAATCCAAAACGGCATCTCGGCAAAAATTGCTAAGCCAGCCATCATCCCCAGTAAATAGACATTGCCACGACCACGCATCGGATAATACTTTGGAAAGAAAAATGAAGGTGGATACTGATGCCCGACAAACCCAGCAAAAGCCGCAATAAAAGCCAGTTCGTTACCCTCAAATGGCATTACTAACGCCACCACAATTGCACCTTTGAAGAAATCCAAAGCAAATGAAGCAATCGTCGATTCACCACCGAGTACCCGCATCGCATTTTCAAAACCAATGTTATAAGAACTTGCCCGTAATGGATTAAAACCACGGTATTTGGCGTACCAATAACCAAGCGGTAACGCCCCAACAACATAGGCGAGCAAGAGTGTCAGTAAAATATCGAGTTGCATGGTCAGAGTATGCTCCTTCTAAATTAGAACTGCCTAGGACTTGTCCAGAAATAACATCCCGATTTGAGAATGGATCACCATTAGACCTCTTGCATAAGTCAGATTCATGATGCACAGTACAGTATGGTCGTCAAGAGCAACCGATGGGAACACATTAAAAAGCTACCCGAACATGAGTTTCGTCGCCTTTAGTGATTGATAAAAAAACCAAACAAGTTATTTGTGCGGCACTAGGTAAAGGTAAAGTTCATGACTTTAAGCTGCTGAAAAACTCAAAGACCCATTTTGCCAAGAACACCAAAGTTGGTGTTGATAAGGGGTATCAAGGGATAAAGCAATTGCATGAGAAAAGTAGCTTGCCTCATAAGAAACCGCGTGGTGGGGTTCTG
>JANNEE010000775.1:0-3218 GCA_031388325.1 Deinococcales bacterium | reverse complement strand
TGGGGCAGTAATGTCGTTTTTGCGGCGATTCTCTCGAGCTTGGTGATTCCCGGCGAGATGCTGCTTGTACCAAATTTCGTGACCGTCTTTAAGCTCGGGTGGCTCGATTCTTACGCGGGCATTGTTGTGCCATGGATTGCCAGTGTCTTTGGGATTTTTTTGTTGCGCCAATTTTTCCTAAGTTTGCCGAACGAATTGTTTGAAGCCGCCCGAATTGATGGGGCGGGATACGGTACACAACTGACCAAAGTGGCGTTGCCATTGGCAGTACCGGGAATTGTGACCTTTGGCATTTTTAGTTTTTTGGGTTCTTGGAATGCACTACTGTGGCCCATCATCGTCACCAGCAAAACCGAAATGCGTACCCTGCAAGTCGGCTTGCAAAGCTTTATTGGTGAGGCTGGCAGCAATTACGGGCAACTGATGGCAGCCAGTATTCTGGTGATTACCCCAATTATTGTTGGGTTTTTGGTGGCACAAAAGCAGTTTATTGCTGGAGTTGCCCGAAGTGGCTTAAAATAGCGCAAATAAATTCAAAAAGGAGCATAATAGTCTTATGGAATTCAAACTTATTTCCGCCCCCGATCAGGATATTTTCGAGGCTCGTCTCAGGGATTTTATCGAAAGCCTTGGGAAAAACGTGACGATTGGCAACATCAATTTTTCAACCGCCGTGATGCCGAACGGCGAAGTGATTTACAGTGTCTTGGTGGCGTACCGCAGAACTCAGATGTAGTCTCTCACCAGTCGTGTGCCAATCCTCACAAAAACACTGGGGGTATGGCGTAAAGTAGTGTCGTGACCTTTGCTTCTCCTTCTTCTAGTGCCTCGGCTGCGCCTTTTTTGGTGGCTCGAGGTTTGCATAAGCGTTTTGGACAACGAGAAGTGGTCGGTGGAGTAGACCTCGAATTGGCTCGAGGCGAAATTGTGGCTTTGTTTGGACCGAACGGGGCAGGCAAAACCACAACTTTTTATATGATGCTTGGCTTTGTCAAACCCAATTCTGGCACAATTCACTTAAGTCAAGCCGATATTACCCGCTTACCAATGCACAGCCGCGCTCAGTTGGGTTTAGGCTATTTGCCGCAAGAACCGAGTGCCTTTCGCAAAATGACGGCGCGAGATAATCTGCTCGCCATTCTCGAGTACCAAAAATTAACCCCTTCAGAGCGTATGGATAAAGCAAATTCGCTGCTCGAGGAATTTCAGTTGTCGCACTTAGCCGATAAAATGGCGTATACCTTATCGGGTGGCGAGCGTCGTCGGCTCGAGATTGCCAGAAGTTTAACCACCAATCCAGATTTTATTCTGCTCGATGAACCTTTTACGGGCGTAGACCCCAAAAGTGTCCGAGAAATTCAGCGTTTAATTCGTGAACTGCGTGAAAAACGTGGTTTGGGTGTGTTTATTACTGACCATGCGGTGCGAGAAACCGTGGCGATTACTGACCGCGTGTATTTAATGTGGGATGGCAAAGTGGTTTTTAAGGGAACGCCCGAAGAATTTGCTCGGAATCCAGAGGTGCGTCAGCATTACCTTGGCGAGGAGTTTGAGTTATAAATGGAACTTTTTTGGTTGCTCTTGATTCTCGGGGTCGCCTTAATTGGTGGGCTGATTGCTTGGCTTGGCGATAGTGTCGGACGGCGGGTTGGGCGTAAGCATCTGCGAATTTTTGGTTTACGTCCTAAAACCACGGGCTTGGTCTTTGCGGTTGGGAGTGGTGTGCTGGTTGCCCTTGCGACCTTTGGTACAGTTTCGATTTTGGCGCGTAGCACCGTGGACAATGCGATTAAAGCCCCAGAAATGCGACTTGAACTCGAGCAGTTAAAACGCAGCCTCAAAGGAATAGACTCCGAGTACCAAAGCAGTAAAGCCAATTTGGTTAAAATGCAAGACCGGCGTGTTTTCGAGCAGCAAGAATTTGATCGGGTGCGGAACGAATTGCAATTGCGTCAAGATGAACTGAATGCCACGACTGCCTTAAATGGGCGTTTAGGTGGTCGGATTGTTGGGCTAGAGTCTGAACGCAATAAGTTAGGGCAGCAAATTACTCAAAAAATAGGCGAACTTAAACGCCTTGGTCTCGAGTCCAGGGAGCGCATTGCGGTACTGCGAAAAGAACTGACTTCCCTAGAAACGCAACGCAACGAATCCACTACGCAAATACAGCGCTTAAATACGCAACGCCGCCAGTTGCAGCAACGCATTTTGGCACTTGGTACAGAACGCATCACTTTGGAAAATAAAGTCCTAAGCGCCCAGACTGCCACTGAACAAGCTGTTACCCAACAACGCAACTTAGAAACAACTGTGGCAAAGCTAGAAGCAGGTAAGAAAACCCTCGAGACCCAACAAGCCCAGTTAGAAGCCCAACGCAATGGGTTACTAAACGAACGCAACAGCTTACAAGCCGAGCGCACTGGCTTAAATGCTTCAATTGGGCAACTCGAGAACCAGTCAAATGTGCTTAGGAATGAGCGCTCAAAATTACAAAGTGATATTCGAGAATTAAACCAGACCCGTACTTCCTTAGAAGCCAGTGTCAACCGCCTAGAAACCCAAAACACCACTTTAACCCAACAACTCAACCGTGCCGAAACCGAATTGCGCGATGCCCAAGAAGCCCTAGCCGAAGCCACCAGTGGCAACTTTATTTTCCGTCAAGGGGATTTGGTTTCACAACTGGTTCTCGAGACCAATTCGGCAGACATAATGCGTGACCAATTGCAAAAATGGTTAAAACAAGCCTCCCAAGTGGCTCAGATTCGTGGCGCGACTCGCTCTAAATCGGTGGTGCTAAAACCGTCCCCAGATTTAGACCCATACATCAACTTAGCCCTTAAAAGTAAAGGCGCTGACCTTATTCTGATGCGAACCTCGCGCAGTGTCACCCAAACGGGCATTGAATTACCAGTCACCCTAGAAGTGCGCTCCAACGAAGTTCTATTTAGCAGTGGTCAGCCAATTCGTTCCAGAGAACTCGGACTTGGCACAGTCAGCAACCAGCGTCCTAACTCGAGTTGGCGGGTAGCCATAGAAAATTTACTGCGTGAAACCGAACGTGACTTAATCGAACGTGGCATACCCCGCGAGAACCTTCCGACTGGATTGGTGTCGGTATCAGAAATCAATGCCTTTATTGACCAACTCGAGAATTTGAGTGGCACAGTTTGGATTGCTGTCTCAGCGCGGCGGGAAATTACCCCAGCCGGACCTGT
>JANNEE010000762.1:0-2821 GCA_031388325.1 Deinococcales bacterium | reverse complement strand
CGAAGATAGTCAGCTCTGGGAAGCCCGACTGACCCTGATAAAGAAATTGGTCGAATTTACCCGGAGCCGTTTACGCCGTGCCTACGAGCGCAACAACACGGCTGGCAGCACCCATGTGCTATCCGAAACCGCCTTAACAATTGGCTTTGCGAGGCGCTTTGCAACCTATAAACGCGCCACGCTGCTGTTTAGGGACATCAGCCGCTTAAAACGGATTGTCAATAACCCAGAACGCCCAGTGCAATTTATTTTTGCGGGAAAAGCCCACCCTGCCGATAACCCCGGCAAAGAATTTATCCAACAACTCTGGCGCTACTCCCAAGACCCAGACCTCAAAGGAAAGATTGTATTCTTAGAGGATTACGATATGAATGTGGCACGGCATTTGGTTCAAGGCTCAGATATTTGGCTGAACAATCCACGCCGTCCTTTAGAAGCCTCCGGCACAAGCGGTGAAAAAGCCAGCTTAAATGGTTGTCTTAATTTTAGTATCTTGGACGGCTGGTGGCGCGAAGCTTTTGATGGCACAAATGGCTGGGCGATTGGTGACGAACGCGAATTTGCAGAGGACGATGAAAGCCTGCGAATTCAAGATGACCGCGACTGCCAGAGCTTGTACGACATCCTCGAGTACGAAATTGCGCCGCTTTATTACGGGGCAAAACATGACTGGCTTGAGCGAGTCCGCAACGGTATCCGCACAGTTGCGCCAAAATTCTCGATGCAGCGCCAAGTTATAGACTATGTGACTGACCTCTACGCCCCAGCCGCCACTCGAGCCACCGCCCTGACCATAGACCAAGCTGTAGATATTGCTGCATGGAAAACGACCCAACGGGCTGGTTGGAGCGAGGTTCGCTTAAGTGCCACACTCGAAGCTGACAACCATGTTCGCGCTCGAGTCTGGCTTGGTAAGCTCTTGGCAGAGGATATTCAAATCCAAGCAGTGGTCAGTAAAAACGGTGTTTTCCAACGCACTGCCCTCAGCTTTGATAAAACCCATGAAGACGGCTGGCTCGAGTACACTGGCAGCATCACCATGCCCGAAGCTGGCGAATGGCAACTTGGGGTTCGGGCTGTGCCATACCGCGATGACTTAAGCAACCCGCTCGAGGTTGGCTTATTGCGCTGGGCATAAGCATAAAAATGTTGAAAGGACGGCTTAACGCCGTCCTTTTTTCGAGTACACTAGGGTTATGCCTGTAGTTTCTGAAAAATCCTTGACTGTGGAACAGTACCTCGAGTTTGAAAAAACTTCTGAACTGCGCCATGAATTTATAGATGGACAAATGCTGGGAATGGCAGGAAGCAGCCTAAAACACAATGAAATTGTTTTCCAAATTCGCAATGCGCTCACCCAAACTGTACGCGAAAAACACTGTCAGATTGCTACAGAATCGCTCAAAGTGAAAACTCAACTTGGACGTTACCGTTACCCAGATGTGGTGGTCAGTTGTGAAATCAGTGTGGATGAATACTTTATTGAGCATCCATGTTTTATTGCCGAAGTGCAATCGGACAGCACCGCCGAAACCGACAACGGCACAAAACTCGAGGAGTACACCAAAATCACCAGTCTGCAACGCTATGCGATTATTTCCCAGAAAACCCGTCAGGTTGTGGTTTATAAACGCAATGCAGAAATTTGGACATTTGAGGTCTTACAAGAAAATGGCGAAATAGAGATTCCATGTCTCGAGACAACCCTAAGCCTAGAACAGATTTATGCTGACTTAACTCTAAGCTAAGACCTTGGCATCTGCGAGTTAAGCTAAGACCTTGGCATCTGCCCAAAGCCCCTCGAGGTCGTAAAAGTCTCGAGTTTCTGGGGTCATCAAATGCACAATAATCGCACCAAAATTCAGCAGCACCCAACGTGGACTTGGACCCTCGATGCTAACCGCTTTAACCCCAGCTTCACGCATCTTCTCGAGCGCACTGCGTTCAAGGGCTTGTAATTGCGGTTGGCTGGTGGCAGAAGCTATTACGAAGTAATCCAAGGTGGTGCTGACTTCGGTTAAGTCCATTGCCACGATGTTACTGGCTTTTTTATCCTCGAGTGCTTCTTTAATAATTTGTATTTGTTCTAAAAAATCTGGAGTCATTGATAGAGCAGTCTACTCGCACCAAGCCAGCAGCGTCTACGGATAATCTGGTAAATTACGGTGAACCCTGACGACTGGCTTCGGTGGCTAAAGCCCCAAACTTATTGCCAGCGTCCTTACCAAGCACAATCGCCACTGCACCAGCCCCATCGGGGTAGCGGTAGGGGGTGCTGATTCCAGCCCCAAGAACTCGAGCATAAAATTCGGCACTCTCTAAACTGCCCCATGAACGGCGTACAATTCGGGTTGGTTCGGCACTGATTACCTCGGACGGAATCACTTCAAGCGTTCCCCAACCGTTGCGCTCGAGATACTTAGCCAATGCCCGACCAAGCCCCGGCACCCCGCTTTGATTGACAATGCTTGGTAAGGTGCTGGGCGCAGTCTCGAGATTAACAGGGGTGGGATTGGTGATGCTCTGCATCAATTCCCCGACTTTGGGCATATCGGCAATTAAGTACGAACCGTAGCGTTCATCTTCGAGGGTTGGCAAAGTATGAAAATGAGGGGTTAAATTTCTCGAGTGACCAATCATGCTCTGAGCAAATTCTAAATTTGCATTGGTAATAATATCGTTTTGTAAAGCCCCAATCATGGTTGGAATCAGGTTTAAGGCGGCAGGGCTTTTGAGTTTTTTGAGTAACTTGCCAATCACATCTTTGCCCCTATCCATGCGAGCATAATCTGAACCGACCCCATGGCGAAAACGCAGGTAT
>JANNEE010000759.1:0-2589 GCA_031388325.1 Deinococcales bacterium | reverse complement strand
CTGCCCGACTTAGAAGCCAGTTTGAAATACGCTAAAAACACCCTCAAAGCCCCAAAAGTGATTGTCTGGGGGAGTTCGTACTCGAGTGCTTTGGTGTTCTTACTGGCTGCTAAAAATCCTAAAGACGTGGCTGGATTACTGGCATTCTCGCCAGATGAATACTTAGGACAAGCCAATTTAGTACAAAACGCCGCTAAAAAAGTGGCAATGCCCGTCTTTATCACCAGTGCCGCCTCGGAAGTCAGTGCTGCCAAAACCATTTTTAATGCCACTGGCAGCAAAAATAAAACCCAATTTATCCCCAAAGGTGTGGGTATACACGGTTCAAGAGTATTAGCCAATCCGCTCACCGGCACTGAATACTGGGTGGCAGTTGAGAAATTCCTAAGTCAATACAAATAAAGGCTACAATACAACCCATGGAAATCCGCCCAACTCGAGTCGTCAATCTGCTGCCGGCTGCCTTGATTGTACTTGGTGTTTTACTGCTCTGGGGTGCAATTCAAACCCTAGGACAGATACTTCTTTTAATCACTTTAGCTTTAATTATTGCGGCGGGTTTAAACCCGACGGTACTCTGGCTAACCCATCGCCGTATCCCTCGAGCAGTTGCGGCGGCTTTAATTTTATTTGTTGTCTTAGGCGGTACAGTCGGTTTAATTGGCGCACTCATTCCCGCCCTGATTTCTCAACTGACCAGTTTGGTCTCGAGTATCCCCAGTATTGCCCAAAATGTCCAAACATGGTTAATTCAGTCTACCTCGAGTAACCCGCTCTTAAAAAGTGTTTCTGATTCACTGGCAACCGGCGACCTAGCTAAGCAATTACAGGGCTTACTTTCGGCTGTACCAAGTACACTCCTAAGCGCACTCGGGGCAACCAGCAATGTCCTCAACAGCGCACTTTTGGGGGTCTTGCTGCTGCTGATGGGTTTTACGGTGCTGATTTCACCCGAACCACTCTTAAAAGGCGCACTTTCTGGTATTCCCAATTCGTACCGCGACGAAGCCTCCCGTGCCATTGCCCGTATCGGTAAGCAATTATCGGCTTGGTTGATGGCAACCTTATTTTTATCTTTTGTGATGGGCGTAGCGGTTGGTATTGGCTTAGGTGTCCTTTCATTATTTGGCATTCACTCGGGTAACATTCTGCTTTGGAGTGTGATTGCTGGCGTGACCAACATCATCCCCGTGATAGGACCCTTGTTTGGGCTGCTTCCACCTGTGTTGTCCAGCTTATCGCCTAATCCGCAAAATGCTATTTGGGTCGCAATTGTCATTTTTGCAATGCAGCAAATTGTTTTTAATGTGCTTGTGCCGATAGTCATGTCTCGAGGAGTCAGTCTTCACCCTGCCAGTTTATTGGTCGGGGTGCTGATTTTTTCGGGCTTATTTGGTGTGATTGGCGCGTTTTTGGCTGTGCCATTTTTAATTATTTGTAAAGCCCTGTACGAAGAACTCTACCTTCCAGCCATTGGCTCGAGAACCGTGACCGACGAAGAAGTTGCTAAGGTACTGCGTGGTGAAGTTCTCGAGGAGATAACTTAATTGATACTGGCAACATCGCCCCGACTGCCAATTTTTTCCGCACTTTGCTGAAAATCAAAACTCGCATTTCTTGGATGGCTGAGCAGAATCAGCATTGCAGCTTCATAATCTTCTTTTGCATATTGAATCCAACGCCGCAAATCCTTAGAATCAGGCATACAAAACTTTTCCTTCCTTTGCAGCAACACGCGCAATCAGCGTTTCGCCATTGTTAAAATCTGTTTCAGACATTGGTAAAATGTCAAACCCACATGACGGTGGAAACAATGCTTGGTAAGCTGCTAAACCTGCCTGCATTAAATTTGTTCCATCTTTGAAAACCAATAATAAGTCCACGTCACTATTTGCTGTCGCTTCACCCCTAGCATGACTGCCAAACAAAATAACGCGCTTTGCACCACTGGCTTTGGCGGCTTTATAGGCAATAAGCTCGAAATTAAGCTGCATAAAAAGATGATACTGCTTGTATGGATCATTTAACAAACCAGACAAATTCACCAACCTGAACAAATCCAAGTTTTTTGTTAATTGCCAGCATCGCAGAATTTCTCGAGTCATTGGCAGTGCGAATTTCATGAAACAACTGCTTTTCGTAAATATACAGTGGCGGGGTCTTTAACAAACCCTATCGCTTCGTTAATTGCAAGCATTGGACGGTTAATTACATGATTACTGGTTCGCACAAACGCATAACCATGATTTTTGGCAAATTGAACGGCGGCAAGTTTAAGTGCCACAGCAATCCCCAAACGTCGGTACGCTTTTCGCACACCCGTTAAACCTGTTTCAATAGTACCTGCTCGAGCCGATTTGAATAATTGCGACATCCCAGCGATTTGGTTATTGATTATTCCCACAAATTCGCCTTTTGGCATGGCGGTGGGGCTTTGAAAAGCCCGTTGTTGCCAAGTTTCAAAATCCCAAGGTTGATTTGGTGTGGCGGCTGGTATGTCCTGCACAAGTTCAATGGTCGCATTGTAGTAACGCCGAGCAAAATCAGGTTGACCCATTAAAAATGCTCGAGTATGAATTTCTAAACCCG